>JBAYQC010000001.1:0-34460 GCA_041677365.1 Candidatus Izemoplasmatales bacterium
AAGAAATCTTGTTCTTGTTCATAGAATTCATCTTTAGTATTTAGTGAATTACGGATTGAAACAAGGGTAATCATACTCTCGATTTCATCGTTTAAAGCAAACATCTTTTCGATAGCTTTCTCTTCGACTTCTAAAGATTCATCTTCTCCGATTTTGGCTAACAAATCTTTAGTTTTTATAATAAATTCTTCTAAATCTGGTCTTTCATACTTAAAATCTTTAAATTTCATTGTTCTACCTCTCTTTTAAATTAATATTTTTTATCTTTATTCACCGATAATCTTAATTAAAACCCGTTTTTTTCTCATGCCATCGAACTCACCATAAAAAATTTCTTCCCAAGGACCAAAATCTAACTTACCTTCGGTTATAGCACACACGACTTCTCTACCCATTATCTGTCTTTTTATATGAGCATCGGCATTATCTTCATAGCCATTGTGTTCATACATTGAATGGGGTTTTTCTGGAGCAATCTTTTCTAAGAACTTTTCAAAATCATGGTGAAGTCCAGTTTCGTTATCATTAATAAAAACTGAAGCAGTAATATGCATAGCATTAACTAATACTAAACCTTCCATTATTCCTGAAGCTTTAATTGCTTGATTAACTTTATCAGTAATCCTTATAAATTCACGTCGTTTCTTAGTTTCAAACCACAGTTCCTGTCGATAACTCTTCATTAGTATTTCTCCTTTTCTTTGCTAGAGTCAAGATCAATCCCAAAGCAATTGATAAGAAACCAGCACTTAGAATCCGGTAATTCTCAGGCAAGAGAAAAGTGATGGTATGAGCAGGAATCCAAAAACAAGGGATTGTTTTAAAAACTACGAAAGTAATAAAATTTTTAAAATCAATTGAGTCAATAACCTTCGAAATTTTTACTTTTCTAATTTGTTTGAATCTACCTTTGCCAATTTCTATGTAAGTATCGGTAACTCGGTGTAACAACATAAAAGTAGGAGCGAAGATTAAATTCATAAACATACTAGTAATAAAAGCAATATAGAGATTGTTTAAAAGCCCATCTTGGTTTAACTTTGGTAAAAGTCCAGAATCGATACTCGCTCTAACTCCTTGATCAAAGATTTTAAACACCAAGACAAATGCCATTCCTAATAATCCCCAGATGATAAAACGATAAATGAGACCATCTTTAGAAAAATAGTTTTTTGATATTAGTCTAGACGCTAACATTTCCCCCATTGTTGCTAAAATAGCAGTTTTAATAAAACCCATTAAATACGGGGAATTCGAACTGGCAGTTTCAATAAATACTCTTGTGACTGGGATTGCAAGGATAGTTATGATTATAATGAAAATCAGTATAAATAATCCGTCAATTTTCTTCATGAATAATTCTCCTGTATAAAAAAAGTAATAACTTTTATCTGCAAATAAACACTAAACTAATTATAACATATATAAGTTGATTAAAAATAGAAGTTTTTATGATAATTAGTTTAGGTGAGGTTTAAAAATTTGTTTGAATGTGTTATAATATGTAGAAAAAGAGGAGGAATGAATAATGAATCAATATCATGAACCATTTGAATTATTAGATGACGAAACCAGAGAAATAACTAGAGCAATCAAATCTTTAATTGAAGAATTTGAGGCGGTTGACTGGTATAATCAAAGAGTCAATGTTACTAAAGATGAAGAATTAAAAAAGATTTTAATTCATAACCGTGATGAAGAGATTGAACATGCTGCAATGGCATTGGAATGGCTAAGAAGAAAACTTCCTGTTTTAGATGAAGAACTAAAGGATAATCTTTTTAAAGAAGGTTCAATTACTGGACATCATCACTAAACTTTAAAAAGCACCCTATGGTGCTTTTTTAATATTATTTTAAACTTTTTTTATTTGCTTTTTAGGAGGAAATTATGCCTTATCAGAACAAATATTTAGAGCTACTTAGCTATGAATATCCCACTATTCAAATGGTAGCTTCAGAGTTAATAAATCTAAATGCAATTATGAACTTGCCTAAGGGAACAGAAATCTTTATTACTGACATACATGGTGAATATGATGCTTTTAATCATTATTTAAAAAATGCTTCAGGAATAATTCAAGAGAAGATTGAGTTAAACTTTCCTGAACTCAGTATTAAAGAGAAAAACCGTTTAGCTTTTTTCATTTATTATCCAACAGACATGTTGAATAAGTACAAACTTAAGTTATCTAAAGATGATTTTGTTGAGTTACTTCATAAAATTCTTTATGATATGATTAAACTCGCTAAGGAAATAGTGACTAAATATACTAAGAGTAAGGTTAGAAAGTCCCTACCGGAAGAGTTCTCTTATGTCATTCAAGAACTAATTTATGAATCGAGTTCTCATGAGGATAAAGAGAAGTATTATCAAGCGATAATTGAAGCAATCTTTTTAACAAAAAGAGAAAGTAAATTTATTCTACAAATGTCTAGGTTTATTCGTAAACTAGCAATTGATCAGTTGCATATTATTGGAGATATTTTTGATCGTGGTCCTAAACCACATTTGATAATGGAAAAATTAATCAATATGAATAACGTTGATATTCAATGGGGAAACCATGATATCGCTTTTTTAGGAGCAGCTAGTGGCTCTAGGGTTATGGTAGCTAACGTGATAAGGATTGCAGCAAGATATAATAATTTAGATTGTTTTGAAGATGGGTATGGTATTAATTTAATTCCTTTGGCAAGATTAGCAGAAAAGTATTATAAACATGATGATTGCCATGAGTTTCAACCTCGAGGTTTTAATAACGATTATTTTAAAAGTGAAGACCTCTCTTTCATCGCAAGAATCCATAAGGCTATAAGCGTTATTCAGTTTAAATTAGAAGCTGCATTAATTGCTAGGAAACCCGGATTTAATCTTGAAGATAGATTATTACTCGATAAGATTGATTATAATAATTATACTGTTGAGGTTGAAGGTAAAAAGTATTCATTGCTAGACCATAATTTTCCAACTATAAACCCGAAAAAACCCTATCAACTTAATAAGGATGAATTAGAAGTTATTAATCACTTAACCCAGCTGTTTTTACATAATGAAATGTTACAAAAACATGCTCGCTATTTACTTCAAAAAGGATCAATGTATTTAAAATACAATAACAATCTATTGTTTCGCGGCTATTCCTTTAACTGAGGATGGTAAGTTTGCTACTCAGGTTCTTCATGGTGAATCTTATTACGGAAAAAGTCTTTTTGATGAGTATGATCGATTGGTTAGAAGCGCATTTTTAAATCGTTATGATAAAGAAAATCATGACCGAGATTATTTCTATATCCTATGGCAAAGCGCTACATCTCCTCTTTTTGGAAAAAATTCAATGAAAACTTTTGAAAGGTATTTTATCAAAGAAAAAATAACCCATAAAGAAATCACAAATCCGTATTATCGATATCGAATTGAAGAAAACATTTTAAGAATGATCTACGATGAATTTGATTTAGATTTTAAAAAATCAAAAATAATTAATGGTCATGTTCCTTTAGATATTACCAAAGGTGAACAAGTAATATTAGCTAACAAACGCATTTATAGTATCGATGGGGGAATGAGTAAAGAATACAGTGATAGAACAAGTATCGGTGGTTATAGCATGATTTCCGATTCACACGCTTATTTCTTAGTTTCTCACGAACGCTTTGAAACCTACCAAAAATTAATTGAAACAGAACAGGATATCGTTTCGGTTACTCGTTCAGAAGAAATCAATAAAGATCGAACCTATATTTATGATACTAATAAAGGTAAAGAAATCAAAGAGAAGATTGATGATTTATTGGAATTATTAAATGCTTATCGTTCTGGACAGATTACCGAAAAAAAATAATAAATTTTTCTTAATCATACAAAATTTAGTTTTGTATGATTTTCATAAAAATAGGAGTTTTTTTTGAGGGTTTATAGTATTTATACTATATTTATGGTATAATTTACTTCAATAATTTTTTATATAAGATATTTTTTTGTTTAAATATGTAAGCGCTTAAAGTGAGGTAGTGATGATTGAAGGGGTTGTTTTAGCAGGCGGATATTCTTCACGTTTCTCCAGCAATAAACTTACCAAAGTTTATCAGGGAGAGCCTTTAATTATGCATACAATAAATTCGATGCTTAGTGTCTGTGATCGAATTGTAGTTATCAGTGGACATTATCATCAAGAGATTCTTCAAGTATTACAAGGTGTCGATAAGGTAGAAGTTATTTATAATGAACTCTATAGTCAAGGCATGTTTACCTCCGTCTTAAAAGGAGCAAACTCAATCAGCCATGATTTTTTTATCATACCTGGTGACTACCCATTTATTGGGGAAGAAGTCTATAAAGCCTTACTTAAGGGAGAAAAAGCGATAAGAGTCCCCTCTTTCAATCACCGTCTAGGCCATCCTATTTTTATCAAAGCAGAGTTGATTGAAAGTTTAAGAAATACAAAAGCAACTAACTTAAAAGATTTTAGGAACCAATATGACTATGAAATTATCAACGTAAATGATCAGTATATCTTAAAGGATATTGACACAATAGAAGATTTTAAAAGAATTTTAGAAAGGGATTGATGAAAATGGAGATTAATAATTATTTCGCTCCAAAAAAGGTAGAAGAAGCTTACGAACTCTTCATCGACAATGAAGCTAACCGATTTATTGCCGGAGGAGCATGGATGAAATTGAGTACCAAAAAAGTCAATGACTTAATCTCGCTTGATCGATTAAGATTGGATTATATTAAAGAGGAAAATGCTTTTTTTGAAATCGGAGCGATGACTTCTCTTAGAGCAATAGAAACCAATCAACAAATCAAGAGTTATTACTCGGGGATTTTGAATCAAGCAGTAAGTAAAATCATGGGAGTTTCTGTTAGAAATCTCGCTACTATAGGCGGATCGGTTATGGGGAAATTTGCTTTTTCTGATTTGCTTGGAGTATTGTTGGTCTTAGATGCAAGACTACATTTTTATAAATTAGGAGAGATTTCGATCCAAGAGTTTTTAGCGATGAAAAGACCACCTCGAGATTTACTGGTAAAAATTAGAATACCTAAGGTTTCTGGAAAAGGATATTTTAAGAAAGTCAGTAAAACACATTTGGACTTTTCAGTTATCAATCTAGCGATATTTAAAGGCGAAAATATTAAGATAGCTGTTGGATCAAGACCTTTAGCAGCTGAAATTGCTAGTAAAGCTAGTAATTTCTTAAGTTCACAATCATCAATTACTGATGAAATAATTGAAAATGCTTGTGATTTAGTAATTGAAGAATTGAAACTGAGTTCTAATTTAAGAGGTTCTAAGGAATATCGTGAGCTATTGGTTAGAACCTATCTAAAGAGAGGATTAGGGCAGGTGATGAACGATGAAAATTAATCTTAATATCAATGGAGAGAAAAAAACATTTTTGATTGAGAATAATGAATATTTGTTAGATGTTCTAAGAAGAAATAATTATAAAAGTGTTAGACGCGGTTGCGATAATACAAGTTGTGGTGTTTGCACAGTGTTATTCGATGGAAAGCCAGTTCCTTCTTGTTCTTTGTTAGCAGTCAGATGTAAAGATCACGAGATTACAACTGTTGAGGGGATTGAGAAAGAAGCGGAGAAGTTAGCTAAACATTTTGGAGATTTAGGAGCGGATCAATGTGGATATTGCAATCCTTCTATGGCGCTAACTGTCTATGCATTAAAACAGGAAAATAAAAATGCTTCATTGGAAGAAATTAAAGAATATTTAGTTGGTAATCTTTGTCGCTGCACTGGTTATATATCTCAACATGAAGCTATAAAAAGATATTTAGGTGATGAATCATGAAAGTAGTAAATAATAAAACTCATTCAATTGATGGATTGGGAATAATGAAAGGTAGAAAAGCTTTTACCGATGATTTTTCCGAAAATGATTCTTTGATTATTAAAGTATTAAGATCTCCACATGCTTATGCGAAGATTAAAACTATTAAGGATGAAAAAGCTTTAGCTCTTGAAGGCATCGAAATGGTTTTAACCCATAAAGACTTTAAACGTATTTCATTTACGCGTGCTGGGCAAGGATATCCAGAACCATCACCACATGACAAGTTTGTTTTAGATGAATATGTCCGTTATGTGGGCGATGAAGTTTTAGCTGTTGTTGGCAAGAGTGAAGATATCTGTAATAAAGCTTTAGGTTTAATCGAAGTTGAGTATGAAGTTTTAGATCCAGTTTTAGATTTTGAAAAAGCTATTGATAATAAAGTTGTAATTCATCCTGAAAAAGAAGCAAAAGAAATGTTTCCTATTGGTTTTGAACCTTTAAGAAATATTGCGGCAAGCTATAAAATGGAAGTTGGGGATGTGGAAAAGAGTTTAAAAGAATGCGATTATGTAATCAGAGAAACTTTTTACACACAAGCGCAAGCGCATGTAATGCTTGAGCCACATACTGTAAATGCGAGAATGGATTATCAAAATCGGATTTTAATTTACAGTTCCACACAAACACCTTTTCATATCAGGAGAATTATATCTCAAGGTTTAGAGATTCCATTATCTAAAATTAGAGTTATTAAACCAAGAGTTGGGGGCGGATTCGGTGGGAAACAAGCAATCCATGGAGAAATGCTTGTTGCTTATGTAACTAATAAAACTGGTAAGCCCTCTAAACTTACTTATACCCGTAAAGAAGTTTTTGAATCTTCTTATACTCGTCATCCTATGCGATTAGAAATCGCTTTAGGAGCGCTTAAATCTGGTAAGTTAAAAGCAATTGATTGCAAAGTTTTAAGTGACACTGGAGCTTATGGAGAACATGCTTTAACGGTCTTCATGGTTACGGGATCAAAAGTTTTACCATTATATAATAAAGTTGATTCAGTTAGATTTGGCGGAGATGTGGTTTATACTAATCACACGCCTGCTGGAGCTTTTAGAGGATATGGAGCAATCCAAGGTAACTTTGCTCTTGAATCAGCCGTCGATATTCTTTGTAAAGAGATGAAAATCGATCCAATTAAGTTTAGACAAATGAACATGATGAAAGAAAAAGAAACTTCACCGATATTTGAAATTATGGGTGAGGGAACTACAGGTACAGCAATGATTATGGAAACCTGTAAGTTAGAAGAATGCGTGGAAAAAGGTCTTGAGTTGATTGATTGGAAAAACAAATACCCTAAAAAAATTATGGATAATAAAATTCGTTCAGTGGGTATGGCTTTAGCGATGCAAGGTAGTGGTATTCCTTATATTGATATGGGAGCGGCAACGATAAAATTAAATGATGATGGATTTTACAATCTAATGGTTGGAGCTACCGAAATCGGTCAGGGTAGCGATACAGTTTTAACCCAAATAGCAGCCGAAGAGCTAATGACTAGTGTTGATAAGGTAGTAATCTACTCTTCAGATACCGATTTAACTCCATTCGATGTTGGAGCATATGCTTCATCGACAACTTATGTATCAGGTAATGCGGTATTTAAAGCCGCGAAAAAACTTAAAAATTCAATGATTGAAGAAGCTGCAAGAATCTTCGAAACCAAGATTGAAGATATTGATTTCGATGGTTGTAAATTTAAATGTATCAGTAAAAATGAAGAACTTTCATTAGTTGATTTTTCAAATCAAATTACTTATTCACATGAACAGAAACAACTTCAAGAAACAGCTTCATATGTTGGACATAAATCTCCACCGCCTTTCATGGCTGGTTTCGTTGAAATTGAAATTGATAAAGACACATATGAAATTGAAATATTAAATTATGTTTCAGTGGTAGACTGCGGCACAACAATTAATCCAATGCTCGCTAAAGGTCAAGTTGATGGTGCTATCGTTCAGGGATTGGGTATGGCTATGTTTGAAGATGTGATTTATTCTGCAAAAGGAAAACTCATCTCAAGTGATATGCTAAATTATAAAATTCCTACTCGTTTAGACATTAAAAATTTAACAACAGTTTTTGTTGATTCATATGAAGAAAGTGGTCCGTTTGGAGCTAAATCAGTTGGGGAAATTGGAATTGACACTCCACCAGCTGCACTTGCAAATGCTGTTTATAACGCTCTTGGCGTAAGAATTAAAGATTTACCGATTACACCAGAAAAAATATATGAAGAATTGAGGAAAAAATCATGAAAAATAATCGTTTAGAATTTGTAGTTAAAATTGTTTTCTTTGGGGCTTTATGGGGGTTAGTAGAAGCAACCCTTGGATATGCTTTGCATATATTACCAGCACTGATTGCTGGTAGTATCATGTTTCCAATTGTAATGGTGATACTATACCAAGCCTATAAAAGTTTAGACTCAAGAAAAGCAATTTTATTTGTTGGCTTTGTAGCAATCTTAATTAAATCATCAAATTTATTATTACCGTTCTTATTTCCGGCAAAAACTATCAATCCGATGATTGCGATGTTTATTCAAAGCCTGCTTGCATTTGCGTTTATTCCTAACCTTTCAAGTTCGAGTATAGTTAAGAAAATTGCGATTTTAACCGGTATTAGCCTTACTTGGCGTTTAGGGATGATTGGTTATTATGCAATTAACTACTCTTTGACTAGTTTCTTAGACTTTAGAATTGCTAATTTTGATTCAGCACTTGCTTTTGTAGTTTTTGAAGGCTTGATTTCAGGTGCTTTTGCAATAATTCTAGTCATTGGCTATGAAAAATTTAAGCTTTTGGATCGAGTAAAAACCCTAAGAATTAATCCGATTCTCTCAACCGTAGCTTTAGCCTTAGCCTTATTCTTCACTCTTTATAAGTTTTGAAAGGATAGTCAATGGATATTTTTAAATTAATCGCTGAATATAAACAAAAAAACATTACGATGATGGCGATTACGGCTGTAAAAAAAGACGGAGCTGGACCTGTAGAAGTAGGAAAAAAACTCTTGTTATTTCCTGATGGGAAAAGTATTGGTACTGTCGGAGGCGGAGCGATTGAATACTACGCACAAAAAAAAGGTTTAGAACTTTTAGAAAAAAAGCAAAGTTTGCTTGAAACCTATGTTCTCGATGAAGGTAAGGTTCTTCCTGAGACTAAAACATTACCAATGGTTTGTGGAGGAGTTGTTACGCTTTTTTATGAGTATATTGGCCCAAAAGCAACTATTTATATCTTTGGTGGCGGTCATGTTGGTCAAGCTTTGGTTAATGTTTTAAAAACTATGAATTACCACATTACCGTTATTGATGAAAGAAAGCCAATAATCGAGAAGTTTAACAACGCTGATGTCTTGGTAAATGAAGCTTTTGTTAGTTTTATCGAAAAAGACACAATTAAAGATGGTGATTATATCATCGTTTGTACCCCTAGTCATAAGTACGACTATCATGTAATAAATAAGATTCTTGAAAAAAAGCTGAAGCCAGCTTATTTAGGTATGCTTTGCTCACCGGATAAAATCAAAGGTTATTTGAAATCCACTTATGAAAAATTTGGAAAAGATATCGATTTAAGTTTCTTTTACTCACCGATTGGGTTAGATACCGGAGGTATGACTCCGGAGGAAATTGCAATCTCAATAACTGCAGAAATTTTAGCTATCACTAACAAAAAAAGCGGTCATAAACATATGCGGGAGACCTTAGATGATCAAGATCATTACTGGTAAGATAAACTCATATAAAACCACTAGACTAATTGATTATTACCAAAATTATAAACAAGGTGACGGCTTCGCTAGTTTAAAAGTTATGCATAATGATATAGTTAAGGAATATAATCTTTTACATTTATCAAAGAATAAAAAAATTCCTTATATTAAAAGAAATAATCAAGATATTACCGAACCCGTTATTTATGAAATTGGACCATATCGATTTTTAAAGAGTGCTTTTGATTATGTAGAAACTGAAATTGAGAAGATGATTGAAAAAAGAGTTGAACCAATATTTTTGGATGAGATTTCATTATTAGAACTTAAAAATCAAGGTTTTCATCAGATTCTTATTAAATTATTAGCCGCTGATTTAGATTTGATTTTAGTTATCAGAAATGATCTTCTAATTGACGTATTGGCTAAGTATCAGTTTAAGGATTATAAAATTATTAAGTAGGAAGTGAGATAATTGTTCGATAAAAGAATAATAAATGGTCAAGTTTTTTACGACGATAAGTTTCATAAAACTAACCTTTATATCAAAGGCGAAAAAATCGCCAAAATTTCTTCAGAAAATTTTAATGCTAAAGAAACGATTGACGTAAAAAATTCCCTTGTTTTACCTGGTTTAATTGACCCCCATGTTCACTTTGATCTCGACTTGGGAAAAATTCACTCGCGTGATGATTTTTATTATGGCAGTTTAGGAGCTTGTTTTGGTGGTGTAACCACTATCATTGATTTTTTAGATCCAGTTGATAAATGGGAAGATTTAGAAGCTGCTTATAAATCAAGGTTAAAAGCAGCTGAAACATCAGTAGTAGATTATCTTTTTCACGCAACAATAAAAAATCCTAAAGGGAGTTTAGAAGATTTTGTCTTAAAAATGAAAGAGTTAGGCATTAACTCGCTAAAACTTTTTACTACCTATTCTGATTCGAACCGAAGAACATATGATGAACAAATTATCGAACTTTTAAAATTATCTGAAAAATATAATTTCTTATTATTAGCGCATATCGAACATGACGATTATATTGATTTAAATCCTCACTTTAAATACCAACAATTACTAAAATCACGTCCAACTCAAGCAGAGACTAAAGAAGCTTTAAAACTAGCTGGTTATGTTGAAAAATATGGTGGTTATCTCTATATGGTTCACTTAAGCAGTGGAGAAACGCTTAGGGCTTTGAAAAGAGAGTTCCCAATGCTTTTAAACAAACGCTTTTTCATTGAGAGCTGTCCCCATTATTTTCTTTTCACCAACGATTTTTTAGAACGGTGCGATGGATTTTTATATACTTTAGCTCCACCTTTAAGAACAAGAAAAGAAAGAACGCTATTAAAGGATAGTTTTTCTGATATTTTCACTATCGGAACTGATCATTGTGCTTTTAATAGAAGTGATAAAGATCATAAATATTTAAAAGATGTTCCCTTAGGTATCGGTAGTATCGAGTATTCATTCGATGTTTTGTTTGAACTCTTTAAACATAAAGCTATTGATAAAATGAGCAAAAACATCGCGTGTCTTTATCCTTCTTTAATAGACCAAGGAGAAATTAAGGTCGGTAATAAAGCTAATATTTTTGTCTATGAACTCTATGATAATTTCATTGATTTTCATCATGGAAAAACCGATTACAACCTCTATGAAAATTTCAAACGTTCAGGAAGAGTTATGCATACATTATTAAGAGGTGAGTTTATTGTTAAAAATCAAAAATATGTCGGTCATGGAGGAAAGAAACTATGAAAGAAAGAAAAGTAAAAACATTTATTAATGCGAGAATTTACGACTATGATAAATACATTGAAAATGGCTTTATATCTTTTGATGAAAAAATCATTTCGATTGGTGATATGCAAGATTTCAAAGAAACTCAAGTAGAAGTAATTGATTTGAAAAATCAAATGGTCATTCCCAGTTTCATCAGTGGACATACCCACCTATATTCAAGTTTTGCTAGAGGAATGGCAAATGAGTTTAATCCGCAAAATTTCTTGGAAATACTTGAACAACTTTGGTGGAAACTAGATAATTTTCTTGATAAAAAGATGATTCATTTTTCCGCTTTAGTCGGCGCTATAGATCAACTGAAACACGGAACTACTACATTGATTGATCACCACGCTTCAAAAGTGATTTCAGGAAGTTTAGAACAAATAAAGTCGGCATTAAATGATAAGCTAAATTTGCGTTCAGTTTTAGCTTTTGAGACAAGTGACAGGTTTTTGATTTCTGAGGCAATCTCTGAAAATAGCGATTTTATTAAGAATAATCAATCTGAATTTATCAGTGGTTTATTCGGTGCTCACGCTTCATTATCTTTAAGTGATCAAAGTTTAAAAATGATCTCGAGAAACTTAAATGGCGCAGGAATTCATATTCATGTCGCTGAAAGCTTAATGGATGAAGAAGATTCACTTAAGAAATATAATCTAAGAGTCGTAGAGCGGTTAGAGAAATTTAACCTTCTTAATGAAAAGTCTCTCTTAGTTCACTGTACACATATTAACGATAAAGAAATGGATATCATTAAGAAGTATGGTTGTCGAGTAGCGGTAAATGTTACTTCAAATTTAAATAACGCTGTAGGGATTACCAATATTAAAAAAATGCTCAATAAGGGAATTAAAGTAATTAGCGGTAATGATGGATTAATCCAATCACAACCGATGGAGTATTTAAATATTTACTATTTATCACATCTTAAGACGCTTTCGCCAACAAATTTCTCTTTAGATGATATCTTAACGATTATTAATAACACTTATGAATATGCCAATCTAATGTTAAAGACAAATCTCGGTAAATTCAAAGTAGGTGCAGAAGCAGATTTTTTAGTTACTGACTATCAGAATTTTACACCGATAACTAAAGAAAATATCTTTTCTCATCTGTTCTTTGGAGTTTATCCTGGATTTAGAGCTAAAGATGTCTTTGTTTCCGGAAAACAAGTAATCGAAAATTATCAATTAATCAATGATTATGATTCATTATATAAAGAAGCTAAATCCCAAGCACAAAAATTATGGGATATAGTTGAAAAGGAAGGTGGAAAAATTGAATTTAACTACTAAATTTGACGGATTAGAATTTAAGAACCCTTTGATGCCAGCTGCAGGACCACTTAACGGTGATTATGAAAAATTAGAATTCTTGGTGGAACAAGACTTGGGCGGGATTGTAACTAAAACCATATCTAAAGAATTACCAAAAATACCAAAGCCTTGTATTTATGGTGATAAGACTTTTATTATGAATTCAGAACTATGGAGTGAACATAGTTATGAAACTTGGATAAATGATTTTTTACCAAAGTTTATGAAGATTAAAGATAGACCTTTGATTGTAAGTCTCGGTTATTCTAAGGAAGATATGGAATTTTTAGTTCCTAAACTTGATAAATTCGCTGATGCTTTTGAAATATCTACTCATTACGTTGGAACGAATTTAGAAGTAATCAAAGATACTGTTAAAGCTATAAGAGCTAATACAAAAAAACCGATTTACATGAAGATATCTCCACATATTCCTAATCCTGAAGGTTTTGCTAGAGCAATAAAAGAAGCTGGAGCTTCTGGAGTAGTGGCTATTAATTCTTTAGGACCAACAATGAAAATCGATTTAAAAACTAAAGCGATTATCTATAGCAATGATTCTGGTTTTGTCTGGACTAGTGGTCCAGCGATAAAACCGATTGCTTTAGCAACTGTTTATAAGATCAAACAAGCAGAGCCGACACTTACGGTAATTGGAGTTGGAGGAATTAAAACTGCCGATGATGTTTTGGAATTTTTATTGGCAGGTGCGTCTGCTGTCCAAATGTTATCAGCTGCTTTACTAACCGGTAAAGATTTATACGCAAAAATAATCAAGGATTTACCAAAAGCCTTAGAAAAATATGGATTTAATAGTATTGAAGAAGTAATTAATCATGGATTAAAAAAGGAAGTTGTGTATAAAAGAAGTCTTCCAGTCTTAGACAAAGACAAATGTATTGATTGTATGCTATGTCAAAAAATTTGTCCCTATTTTGCAATTGACTATCCGGGGGTAATTACTTTTAATCCGGATAAATGCTTTGAATGTGGACTATGTATTGCCAAATGTCCGACTGGGGCAATAAGTTTTAATGAAAGGTGATTGATATGAGAGATATTTCGCGCTCAATAAATAAAGTTGATAACGATGAAAAGATGAGTGGTAGCGCTAAATATACCGCTGATTTAAGATATGAAAATATGCAATACGCTTATACCTTAAGGTCAAATATAGCTAAGGGAGAGATTGTTAGTATTGATTACCCTAAACTTCCTGAAGGTTATTTTATCGTTGATCACTCAGATATTCCTGGTAAAAATATTGTCAAAGTTATCTATGATGACATGCCAATTTTCACTACAGGAAAAATTAGTTATTTATACGAACCAATCGCTCTTATTGTTGGACCAGATAAAGCCGTGTTGAAAAAACTTATCGAAGAAGTTAAGGTTGAATATAAAATAGAAGAACCAATCTTTGCTTGGGAAGATAGTGTAATCCACTATGAGTTTTCTAAGGGCGAAGGTAAACTTGCTTTCGATAAACTTCAAACAGTTGATTTTAATTACGAGACTTCTTATCAAGAACAAGCCTATATTGAACCACAAGGATTTGTCGCTTATATGGAAGGTGAAAAAACCACTTTGATTGGTTCAATCCAATGTCCATACTATGTGAAAAACGCTGTTATTCAAGCCTTAGGCGTTAGAGAAGATCTTGTAAGAGTTATCCAAGCTAATGTCGGCGGAGCTTTTGGTGGTAAGGAAGAGTTTCCTTCACTTTTAGCTTGTCAATTGGCAGTAGCTGTAAATAAAGTTAATAAACCAATCCAATTAATTTTTGAAAGAGAAGAAGATATCTTAGTAACAACTAAAAGACATCCAGCAAAAATTAGTTTTAGAGCCGCAATTAAAGCAGGAAAAATTTATGCTTTAAGTGTAAAGGCGGGAATTGATGGTGGAGCGACTATCGGACTTAGCGGAGTAGTTTTATCCAGAGCACTAATCGCTTGTACTGGAGCTTATACAATTGATAATCTCGATGTCAGTGGTGATGTTTATCGAACAAACACTGTACCTAATGGAGCTTTTCGAGGGTTTGGAGCGCCACAGATGTTTTTTGCGATTGATATGTTTGTTGAACACGTAGCTAAAACTTTAGGCGTTGATCCTTTAGAATTTAGGATAAAGCATTTGGCTAAACAAAATGATTTTACTTCAACAATGGGGATATTCAGAGATCCAATTTTAATGCCAGAAATGATTGATAGGGCATTAAAGGACTCAAATTATAAAGCGAAACATAAACTTTATGAAAACGATGGAAGTTACCGTGGGATTGGAATGAGTTTGTTTTTCCATGGTTGTGGTTTCACCGGTTCTGGTGAACAAAATATCATTAAAGCTAAAGTCAGACTTAAAAAGAGCGGCGACTTAGTAGAAATCTTAATCGCAGCTGTAGATATGGGTCAAGGTGTAAAAACTAGTTTTAGAAAATTAGTTGCACATATTTTACAGATTCCGATTGAACGGGTTATCTTTAATAATCCTGATACCGATTTTGTGCCTGATTCAGGGCCAACAGTAGCTTCTAGAACAATGATGATTGTTGGCGGGTTAGTCGCAAGAGCTGCTAAAGAAGTAAAATCTCGTTTTTCAGAAAGTGAATTTATCGTTGAAAGACAATATGAACAACCTGAGTATATTAAGTATGATGAAGAAAACTTTAAAGGTGACGCTTATCCAGCTTATTCATGGGGAGTAAATGTTGTTGAAGTTGAAGTTGACAAATATACCTATCAAGTAAAAGTTAAGAAAGCTTGGTCATTCTATGATGTTGGTAAGGCTATTGACGAAAGAATTGTTATTGGTCAAGCTGATGGAGGTTTAGCTCAAGGCTTAGCATATGGATATTTAGAGGTAATGCGTCATGAGTTAGGTTATATCAAGCAAAAGAACTTTACAGATTACATTATCCCTACGGCAATGGATATGCCTCCGATGGAAACTCATCTTTATGATAACCCATATGCCTTTGGTCCTTATGGAGCAAAGGGTGTCGGAGAACTATCTTTAATCGGTGGAGCTCCAGCAGTTGCTAAAGCTATAGAAAATGCAATTGGGAGAAAAGTTTTCAAAATACCAGTGACCTCAGAATATATTATGGAGTTGATAAATAATGGCGAAAATTAAATTTATTTTAAATAACCAGTCACAAGAAATTGATACGGATTTAAACCGAAGACTATTAGATGTTCTTAGAAATGACTTTAATCTTACTGGGCCAAAAGAAGGTTGTGGCGAAGGTGAGTGTGGTGCTTGTGCGGTATTACTTAATGGCAAAATTGTCAATTCTTGTTCAGTGCCTTTAGCAAATGTAGTAAGTAAAGAAATAATGACAATTGAAGGCTTTTCGCAAACAAAAAGATATGAAATAATCAAGGAAGCTTTTGCGGAAATGGGTGGTGTACAATGTGGTTTTTGTACTCCAGGAATGATTATTGCAACTGAGAGTTTATTGAGACATAATCCGCATCCAACAATTGAAGAAATAAAAATTGGTTTATCAGGAAATCTTTGTCGTTGTACCGGGTACAACTTAATTGTTAAAGCGATTCAACAAGCAGCTAAAAAAGGTGATGGACTATGGTAGAAGCATATGTGCCTAAAAACTTAAAAGCAGCTTTAGAAATGCTTCATGAGAAAAGTTTAAGGATAGTTGCGGGTGGAACAGATATGTTGATTCAAAACCGTAATCGATCTGGACTACCAATTAATTTTAAAAGTGATATATTATATGTTTTCGATTTAGAAGAGTTAAAAAGAATCGAAGAAGATAGTGAATTTTTATATATCGGAGCTAGTTGTTCTTTAGAGAGTATCTTAGAAAACAAACTCACACCCGAACTTTTAAAGATGACGATTTTAGAAATGGCATCACCAGCAATTAGAAATACCGGAACTTTAGCTGGTAATATTGCTAATGCATCACCAGCAGGGGATGGGATTGTCACTTTAGTATTGGAAGACGCGTTATTAGAAATTCAATCAATAAATCACCTGCGAAGAGAAAAAGTTCAGGATTTTATTCAAGGAGTTAGAAAGATTAACTTAAATTCTGATGAGTTAATAACTAAAATTATCATTCCTAAAGTTACATTTGATAAAGCTTATTTTAAAAAGGTTGGTCCAAGACTTAGCGACGCTATTTCTAAAGTTGCTTTTGCAGGCGCAATTAAATTTGAAGACACGATTGTTAAAGACTTTCGGATTTGTCTTGGAGCTGTAAATATCAAAATGGTTCGCGATTCAGCAATTGAAAAAAAATATATAGGAAAAACTAAAAAGGAATTGCAAGGTTTAATTTCCCAAATTTTAAATGATTATTCGCCTTTAATCAAACCAATTGATGATCAGCGTTCAAATAAAGAATATCGCAAACAAGTCAGTTTGAATTTGATTCAAGAATTTATCGAAAATTTATAGGGAATTTAGGAGGTATCTACTTGAACAAAACTAAGTTACTAAAAGTTGCTAAAGGTGAGATAAAAGCTGATATCGTGTTGAAAAATGCTCAGTTAATCAATGTCTTTACCAAAGATATTGAGAGTGGAAATTTAGCTATCTCTGATGGCATAATTATTGGGGTTGGTAACTACAAAGGCGAAATAGAATATGATTATAGTGGGTACTTTTTAGCACCTGGTTTTATCGATGGACATGTCCATATAGAATCTTCAATGTTAATCCCACCTTATTACGCTCAAGCTGTTTTACCAAGAGGAACTACTTCAGTAGTCGCAGATTGTCATGAAATAGCAAATGTTTTAGGTATTAAAGGTATTGATTTTATGTTGGAAGCTAGTGAAAACATTCCCTTAGATGTTTTTATGATGATACCTTCTTGTGTTCCTTCAACTAAATATGAAACTTCAGGGGCTGTACTTAAAGCTCAGGATTTAAAAAAATATGTTGATAATGACAGAGTCTATGGTCTAGGAGAAATGATGGATTACCCTGGAGCAATCAATGGTGAAAAGGAAGTACTAAAGAAGATTGATGCTTTTGCCCATAAAACAATTGATGGTCATGCACCATTAATCATGGAAAAAGACCTTAATGCTTATGTGTTATCCGGTGTTAAAACCGATCATGAATGCACGGTTCCAGAAGAACTTATTGAAAAGGTTAAACGAGGTATGTACATTCATTTAAGAGAAGGTTCACAGACGAAAAATATAGTTGATTTATTACCGGGTGTAAACCCTAGTATCTATCAAAGAATATTGTTTTGTTCGGATGATTTACATCCATCAGATATAAAGAAAACTGGGCATATCGACAACAATATCAATATAGCTATTAAAAGTGGTATACCGCCAGTTGAAGCGATATCAATGGCAACGATTAATATTGCTAATTGCTATAGGCTTAAAGATGTTGGAGCTATCGCTCCAGGATATAAAGCCGATTTAGTAGCTTTTAAAGATATTAATAATATTGAAATTATTGATGTCTTTAAAGCCGGTAATTTAGTCGTTAAAAATAAAAAGACTTGCTTTAAAGTAAAAGAAGTAGATACTATGAAAGTAGAAGATACGGTTAAGATAAATTTGGCTAGTGTAAATCTTGCTTTTAATTTAAAATCTAATTACATAAAAGTAATCGGTTTAATTAAAAATAATGTCACTACAAAAATGTTAGAAGAGACTGTAAAGTTAAATCAGGGTCGGTTCCTACCAAAAGAAAATCCTGGTTTACTAAAACTAGTTGTTTTAGAAAGACATAAACTAAGTGGCAATATCGGAAAAGCTATTGTGAGAGGCTATGGTTTGAAAAATGGAGCCTTAGCATTGACTATCGCTCATGACAGTCATAATTTAATCTGCATCGGTGATAATAACCCTGATATGCTCAAAGCGATCTTTACAATAAAAGACATCGGCGGAGGAATTGTGCTGGTAAGTGAAGGAAAAGTAATTGAAACTCTACCTTTAGAAGTAGGGGGATTGATGTCTAAAAAACCTCAAGAGTTTGTGATTGAAAGATTAGAAAGTCTAGAGAGCAATCTAAAAAAACTTGGAGTGAATCATGAAATTGAAGATCCGATTCTACAACTAGCATTTTTATCATTGCCAGTAATTCCCGAATTAAAGTTGACTGATATGGGTCTATTTGATGTTAGAAAATTTAAAATTACATCAATTGAGGTAGGTGAAGATTCTTGAGTTATAAATTAGCATATCGCTGCACCATATGCAATAAGAAATATCCAGTTGATAAGGAACTATATACCTGCCCCGAATGCGGAGAAACTGGAATTTTAGATATTGAATATGATTATAAAAAAATCGCTGAAGTATTCACTAAAGCAAAACTTAGTTCGTCAAAAGAATACTCTTTATGGCGTTATCTTCCCCTTTTACCAGTTGAAGAAAGTTTCACAAAGAATTCATTAAGGGTTGGCTGGACTCCGCTTTATAAATTCGCTGATTTAGCATTGAAGTATAATACTAAAGCTATATATATTAAAGATGATGGACAAAATCCTACTCAATCTTTAAAGGATAGAGCAAGCGTAGTCGCTTGCGTAAAAGCGTTGGAGTTAAATCAAAAAGTCATCTCCTGTTCCTCGACTGGAAATGCCGCTTCCTCTTTAGCGGGCAATGCCGCCAAAATGGGATTGAAAACAGTGATCTTTGTTCCGGAGCGAGCCCCAATTGGAAAATTAACCCAGATTCAAGCTTTTGGGTCTCAATTAATAAAAGTAAAAGGTGACTATAAAGCTGCTTATGAGATGTCAAAGGCGGCGATAAACCACTTCGGATTTTATAATCGTAACGCTGCTATTAACCCTAATCTAATCGAGGGAAAGAAAACTGTAGCTTTAGAAATTGCTGAACAACTTAATTTTAAGCCGACTGAGTGGATAGTTGTTTCAGTTGGAGACGGCTGCACAATTGGTGGAGTATACAAAGGGTTTTATGACCTTTTTAATTTGAATTTTATCAAAAAAATCCCTAAAATTTTAGGTGTACAAAGCAGTGGTTGTAACCCCTTTTATCAGGCATATAAAAATAATTTAGATTATTTAGAAGAAACAGATGAGCTTACAGTCGCCGACAGTATTTCTGTAGGCATACCGAGAAACCCTGTTAAGGGATTAAATGCTGTAAAAAAATCCCAAGGAGCTTTTATTGAGGTAAGCGATGAAGAGATTTTAAGCGCAATCAAAGAATTAGCTTCACAAACGGGAATTTTTGCTGAACCTGCAGCAGCAGCTAGTTTTGCTGGATTTAAGAAAGCAAGACGTAAAGCCATAATTAGTAGCGAAGAAGAAGTAACAATTATCATAACCGGTAACGGACTTAAAGACCCTAATAACGCTAGAAAAGTTCTTGAAGAACCTTTAGCAGTTGAACCAGTTTTTGAAAAAATTAAACATATTTTAAATATAGAAAGAAGGACATAATTTATGAGCAAAATACCATTTGGACCAACTTATGACGAGATGGCTAATCCCAGTCACATTGATCCTAAAATTCGTAAAAAAGCATTAGCGGGAAAACAAGATGAACTAGATCCAATTAATCTTTTCAACATCAATTGGAAAGATGATGAAAATAAGGTTCACAAAATTGTTTTACCAAAAGCACTGACAAATGTTGACAGTAATATTGTTGTATTGATTGGAAAACACTTCCCAAGTGGGTCACACAAAGTTGGGCCTGCTTATTCTACTTTAATTGAAGGCTGTGTTGATCAAACGATTCTCCCGGGAAAGCATACTATCTTAGGACCATCAACAGGAAACTTTGGTATCGGAGTATCCTATATTTGTAATTTAATGAAGTATGATTCAATTGTAATCATGCCCGATAATATGAGTAAAGAAAGATACCAAAGAATCAAAAAATATGGAGCTAAACTAGACCTTACTCCTGGTACTGAATCGGATGTTATTCTTACACTTGAAAGAACTTTTGAACTTAAAAAAGATCCTAAAAACAGATCACTTGCACAGTTTGAACTTCTACCTAATTATCGTTTCCATCGCCATGTTACTGGACAGGCTTGTGTTGAAGCAGTTAAAGGGATAGGGAACGGCCGAATAGCGTGTTTTGCATCGGCACCAGGTTCTGCGGGAACTTTAGCTGCAGGAGACCATATTAAGACAGTTTATCCAGAAGCAAAAATCGCTGCTTTAGAACCATATGAATGTTCAACTTTAATGAATGGTGGTAGAGGACAACATCGAATCGAAGGTATTGGTGATAAGATGTGTACCTTAATTCACAATGTATTAAATACTGATTTCATTGCTTTAATTAAAGATGAGGAATCTGTTCAAGGTTTAAAGATTATTCATGATGGAATGAATATATTAATTGAAAATGGAGTTGACCCATTAGTAGCTAAAGAGATGCAAGAATTATTTGGGGTTTCCGGTATCTGTAATATTATCGGTGCGATTAAAATGGCAAAATTTTTAAAACTCGGACCTGATGATAATATCGTTACTGTCGCAACTGATGGATTCGATCGTTATGAAACCGTACTTCACGATTTGAATAAACGTTATTTAGAAACAGAAGATTTTGTTTTAAGAAGATGGTTCAAGGATATCTTTGTTAAAACTGAAACTAATGATATTGCTGATTATCGACCGATTTCTCAAAAAGAAAAACTCTTTAAACAAAAAGAGAAGGATTGGTTGAAGTTCGGGTATGCTCAAGAATACCTTGATGCAATGCGAAATATGAGTTTTTGGGATCGAGAATATCAAAAGGTATTTCATTACGATGAATTAATCAAGAAGTTGAGATAGAGGTGAAATTATGATTTATGAAAAGATTTATGAACTTAGTAAAAAGTATGAAAAAGATATGACTAAATTCTTAAGGGATATGATTAGGATTCCTAGTGAGAGTTGTGGTGAAAAAGAAGTCATCCAAAGAATTAAACAAGAAATGGAAAAAGTTGGTTTCGATGAAATAAGAATTGACAAGATGGGAAACATCATCGGAAGAGTCGGTAGTGGAAAGCACTTAATTGCAATGGATGCTCATATCGATACTGTAGGAATTGGTGAAATAAAAAACTGGAAATTTGATCCTTATGAAGGTTTTGAGGATGATGAGTTAATTGGTGGTAGAGGTGGTTCTGACCAAGAAGGCGGTATGGCTTCTATGGTTTATGCCGGAAAGATAATCAAAGAGTTAAACTTGGATAAAGAGTATACACTTTTGATTACTGGAACTGTTCAAGAAGAAGATTGCGATGGTTTGTGTTGGCAATACTTAATTGAACAAGAAAATATTCGTCCAGAGTTTGTAGTTATAACTGAGCCTACTAATTTAAATATTTATCGTGGACATCGTGGAAGAATGGAAATTAAAGTTTCAACAAGTGGAATTTCTTGTCACGGAAGCGCTCCTGAAAGAGGCGACAACGCAATTTTTAAAATGGCTCCGATTCTTTTAGAACTACAAGAGCTAAACAAGCGTTTATTAGATAATGCATTTTTAGGAAAAGGCACTTTAACTGTTAGTGAAATTTTTTACTCTTCACCTTCTCGCTGTGCTGTAGCTGATGGGTGCGCCGTGTCTATTGATCGAAGATTGACTGATGGAGAAACTTATCTTAGTGCAATTAAAGAAATTGAAGAATTAGAATCAGTGAAGAAAGCCAATGCTAAAGTAGAAATGTATGAGTATGCTAGACCATCTTACACAGGTTTAGTTTATCCTACAGAAGCATATTTTCCTACTTGGGTCATTCCTGAAGATCATATAATTACAAAAACTAGTGTTGAAGCTTACCGTAGTTTATTTAATCAAGAACCTTTGGTTGATAAATGGACATTTTCAACTAACGCTGTTTCAATTATGGGACGACATAATATTCCTTGTATTGGTTTTGGCCCTGGTAAAGAAGAGCAAGCTCACGCACCAAACGAGGTAACTTATAAAGAACATTTAGTTAAAGCTTGTGCAATGTATGCTTCAATACCTTTAACTTATATAAATAATTTAAAAGAAGGAGAGAAAAAATAATGAAACCACTATTTAAAGGCAAACACTTCATTACCTTAGAGGAATGGGATAAATCAGAAATTGATAAACTCTTGGAAGTATCCAAGGAGTTTAAACGCAAATTCTATGCTAATGAAGAAACTGATTATTTAAAGAACAAAACTGCATTTTTAATGTTTTTTGAACAATCTACAAGAACAAGAAATTCAATGGAAGCTGGACTAGCGCAAATGGGCGGTCATGCAGTTTTCTTAGATACTTCAAAAATGCAAATAGCTCATGGCGAAAGCGCAAAAGATACTGCAGTAATTCTTTCATCTTATGGTCATGGAATTGCTTGTAGAAACTGTTTTTGGGGAGTAGGTAATAAGTTCTTGCGAGAAATGGCGGCTAATTCAACAGTCCCAATTATGAGTTTACAATGTGACCTTTATCATCCAATGCAAGGTTTAGCGGATTTGATGACAATTCAAGAGGTTTCTAAATCTACTAAAAACCTTAAAGTGTCAATCATATGGGCTTATGCAACGACGCATAAAAAACCAATTTCAGTACCTTTAACACAAGTTCTATTGTTTCCAAGATATGGCATGGATGTTACTATTGCTTATCCAGAAGGTTATGATTTACCTGAATGGGTTTTTGAAAAAGCGAAGAAAAATGCAATTGAAAATGGTGGTTGTTTTAAAATAACTCATAATATGGAAGAGGCTTATAAAGATGCTGATATCGTAATCCCTAAGAACTGGGGTTCATGGGTTAATAATCAATCTGACGCTGTAGTTGATGATTTATTAAAAAGTTATAAATCTTGGAAATGTACGGATGAAATGATCGCTCTAGCAAGTAAAGATGTAAAATATATGCATGCTTTACCTGCTGATAGAGGTAATGAAGTAACCGATAGTGTTATCGACGGGTCACACTCAATAGTATATCAAGAAGCAGAAAACCGGATTCATACTGCAAAAGCGGTTATGGCCATGACCATGGGTGACAAATAAACCGCTAATGAGAATTTTTATTGCGCTGTTATTTCCCGAAGCTATTAAAGAAAAGCTTTACTCAGTTATTAATGAATGTAAAGATAACTTTCCCGGAAATTATACAGCTTATAATAATTTACATCTGACCCTACATTATCTTGGAGAAGTTAGTGAAGATAAACTAAATTTACTAAAAGAAAGCATTAAGGAAATAGAATTTCCAAGTTTTACTTATACAGCAAAGAAGATTGATAGTTTCAAAAACAATAAAGCAAAAAAGATTGTACATCTAAGAGTGGAAAAATCGACATATTTAAAAATGCTTCATCAGAAAGTAATCAATCTATTGTATGGTTTAGGATTTGAATTGGAAAATACTAACTTCACTCCTCACATAACTTTAGGTAGAAAAGTAGAGGTAAGTCATGAAGATTTATTGAATATAGAGTTCAATAAATTACTTATCCCAGCGACAAGAATAAGTATTATGGAAAGTAAAAGAATTAATGACGAACTGGTTTATGAAGAGATAGAGTTTGTTGATTTGATAAAATAAAAACGCTGAATTTCAGCGTTTTTTAGTATAATTCTTTTTCTTTTTCTTGATATTCCTTAAAGAGTGTTAAGCAAGTTTCTCTTTCTTTTTCTTCTAAATCTAGTATGTTTAAATCAGAACGTTTATTTTCGATAAACTTATAGATAAAATCATCCCTAAAACCAATTTCATCAGCATCACTTTCAACACATCCGTAGTATACCTTTTTAATATTTGACCAGATAATTGCTCCTAAACACATCGGGCAGGGATAGGCTGTAGTATAGAGAGTGCAGCCACTTAAGTCGTGAGTATTTAAAGCTTTTGTTGCTTTTCTAATTGCGTTGATTTCAGCGTGTGCTGTAGGATCATGGTCTTTTAAAACCGTATTTGAAGCAATGGCGATAACTTCATTGTTTTGATTTACAACTAAAGCGCCAAAAGGACCTCCGTAGTTTAAATTCATCGTTTTTCTAGCTTCAGATACCGCTAAATCCATTAATGCTTTGTGGTCTTTACTCATATCGATAATCTCCTCTTTTCCATGTCAAGTAAACTAATTATAAAAGATAGAGTTTTTTTTGTAAACAAGTAGGGAAGAATTAAGCCTAAAGAATTAAAAATAATTCGTATATATGGTATAATTTACTTACAATTAAAAAGAAAGCGAGAGTGTAGGAATGAATTTTATTACTTGGAATGTTAATGGACTAAGAGCAGCTAGGAAAAAGGGTTTCGATGAATTCTTTAATGATTCCGCCGCTGATATCTTTGCGATTCAAGAAACAAAAATGCAAGAAGAACAAAAAGATTTTGATTTTCCGGGATACCATGAATATTGGAATTGTGCAGATAAAAAAGGTTACTCTGGAACTTTGATTTATACAAAAAAAGCACCTTTAAACGTGGTTTTTGGGATTGACGGAGAAGGGTATAACGATGAAGGTAGAATCATCACTTTAGAGTATGATAATTTCTATTTCGTCAATACCTATGTCCCTAATGCACAACCGGAACTTGCGAGACTTGATTATCGCATGAGTTTTGAAGATAACTTTAGATCATACTTAAGTAGATTAAAAGCAACTAAACCAGTTGTCCTTTGTGGAGATTTAAACGTTGCTCACAAAGAAATTGACCTAAAGAATCCTCAGTCAAATCAAAAGAACCCTGGATTCAGTATTGAAGAAAGAACTAAATTTCAAGAATTATTAGATGCTGGTTTTATCGATACTTACCGATATCTTTATCCTGATACGGTTAAATACACTTGGTGGTCATATCGATTTAACGCAAGAGCGAATAACTCAGGATGGAGAATTGACTATTTTGTAGTTTCAGAAGATTTAAAGAAAAAAGTTAAAGATGTAAAAATACTCAATGAAATTTTTGGTAGTGACCATTGCCCAGTTGAAATTGATATTGATTTGTAGGTGACTCATGAACCGTTTAACTCTAAAGATTATTGCAATTACTACTATGTTACTAGATCACATTGCTTTGATCTTTTTTGCTAGTGACGGTTGGTTGTATTTTGTTTTCAGAGGTTTAGGAAGAATAGCTTTTGTGTTATTTGCTTATTTGTTAGCTGAGGGTTTTCATCATACCAAATCAATAAAAAACTATTTGTTAAGAATTGGTATAACAACTTTAATAATTGAACTTGGTTTGTTAGGATATTACTTTATCAGTAAAGAAAACATGCTGTTGAACTTTAATATTTTTTGGACACTTCTATTCGGTTTATTTGGTTTATATTTAATCGGTAGAAAAGAAGTTTACTTAAGAATTTCAGTCATTCCTTTGATTATAGTGGCTGAATTATTACAATTTTCTTATGGAGCATATGGTGTTTTGATGATTGTAATGTTTGGCTTATATCAAAATAGATTAACAAGTTTCTTCCACCTTATTTTCCTTAACTTATTGTTTATTGATTGGCCATTATTTGAGCTTTTCAATATTAGTGAAATGGCTAAATACCCGTATTTACAGTGGTTCAGTGTCTTAGCTTTTATCCCGATTTTTCTCTATAACAAACAACTTGGCAAATACCAATTAAAATGGTTTTTCTATTTGTTTTATCCTGCACATTTACTAATCCTTTTTTTCATCAGTGATTTTCTTTAAAAGGTGGTGACTTAAGAAAATGAATTCTGTCTTTTCTACAAAAGAGTTTAGGAAAATTGAACTAGAGACAATAAAGCAAAAAAACCTAAGTGAAACTGATTTAATGTATCAGGCTGGATATATGCTTACCAAAGATTTTCTATCTCGACTTCAACCTAATGTCTTCGATGAAATTGTCATTATCAGTAACTCTGGCAATAACGGTGGAGATGCTTTAGTGATGTTTAAAGAACTTAAAACAAGAGGTTACAAAGTAAAAATCTTCTTTATTGGCCAGCCTGAAAAAGCTTCTACGGCTTATAAGCATTATTATCAAGAAATATCTTTAAAGTTAGATGATAATGAACTTTTAAAGACGCCTAATTTTGATGGGGCTAAGTATATTATTGACGGTATTTTTGGCATTGGTTTAAAGCGAGATATTAAGGGAAAATATTGTGAACTGATTAAAATTATTAATGATTCTCAATCGATAGTCTATTCAATCGATTTGCCTTCAGGGATTCATCCTGATTCTGGTAAAGCGATGAATGTAGCTGTAAAAGCTGATTACACTGGTGTTTTGGGTTATTATAAAACTGGTAATCTTCTTAGTAAAGCCCAAGATTATCATGGAGAAATCAGGCTGCTTGATATTGGATTAATAAGCAAAGATGCAAATATTTATTTAGTAGAATTAGATGACATTGACATCAAGGAAAAGCGGAACTTTGACACTCATAAATATAACTTCGGTAATATAGCTTTTGTCGGTTCTTCAAAACTTCCTGGGGCGATTAATATGTCAGCTTTAAGCGCTCTTAGAAATGGTAGTGGTTTAGCTAGTGTATATTATGATGAGGAAATAGTGAGATTTTATCCAGATTTGTTATATAAAAGTCTTGATAAAAATGAAGACTTTTCAAAATATGATGTTGTAGTTTTTGGGCCAGGAGTAAATGAGAAAAACTCTCTGTACCTAAACTTATTAAATAAAATAATTGAGAATAATAAAGTTGTGGTAGATGCCTTAAGTATCGAAATGATTGATCAAAGGAAGGATTTAAAAAACGTAATTATCACACCGCATCTAGGTGAACTTTCTAGGTTATTAAAAATTGATAAAAACTTAATCTTAGATGCTCCAATTTTTCATTTGAGAGCTTTAGCGAAAAAAGGTTTGACGATTATCTTAAAAGGCGCAACTAGCATTGTTCAATATCAGGATAATACATACCTTTTACAGTCAAGAAATCCCGGTTTAGCTAAAGCAGGAACTGGAGATGTGTTAGCTGGTTTGATTGGTAGTTTTTATCATAAAACCAATCAATTAGAAGCTTGTCTGAAAGCCTTTAAAATTCATGCTTTAGCTAGTTATCAAGCTAGAGAAAAATATAGTGAAACTGGATTTTTAGCTAGTGATTTAATTGAAGAAATCGGAAAGGTAAAAAGATAATGAAATATATATACGGTCCAATACCATCAAGAAGATTAGGTCAAAGTTTAGGTATTTCCCCAATTTCAAAAAAGACTTGTAATCTAGCTTGTGTTTATTGTATGTTAGGAAATACAGATAAAATGACAAACGATTTTGTTTATGAGTATCCGGTTAATGAGATTCTTGATGAAGTAAAAATCATGCTTAAAAAAGCAGAAATTATTGATGTAATAACGATAGTTGGTGAAGGTGAGCCCACACTATATTTAAAACTCGGTGAATTAATCACTAAGATTAAGGAGTTAACTGATATTCCAGTGGCAGTTATAACCAACGGAACTTTATTAACTGAAGACTCGGTATATCAAGCTTTGTTAAAAGCTGATATAGTTCTACCATCAATTGATGCGTATGACGAAATAAGTTTTAAACTTATTAATCGACCACATAAAGCTTTAAACTATCAAAATAGTTTAGCAGCATTAATTAAGTTTTCTCATGAATATCAAGGTCAGATTTGGTTAGAAACTATGATCATGTCAGGTTATAATGATTCTTTTGAAGCGGTTGAAGGATTTAAAAATATCTTTAAGAAAATCCGTTACGATCGTCTTTACTTAAATTCACCAGTTCGCCCCCCTGCATTATCAACTGTAAAAACTGTTGATCATGATTTAATGGATTCTTTGGCTAGAACCTTAAATGGAATTAATATTGATTTGTTAGCAGATCCAAATTTCCATTCAGAAATTGCTGATGACTATGAAGCAATTCTTTCAATTATTAAAAGACATCCGATGAATCAATTTGAAATATCTTCGTTTTTAAAGAGTCGAAAGAATTTAATGCCTGAAGCGATATTTACAAAACTTAATAAAAATTCTGATTTAATAAGAATTAACTATAAAAGTTATGACACCTACAGATTTAAATAGGAGGTAAAAAAATGAAATATAAAGATTATGAACCAAAAATCGATTCTACGGCTGTTAATCTAGGTGGAGACGTAATTGGTAATGTCACAATTAAAAAAGACGTAAATATCTGGTTTAACGCAACTATCAGAGGTGATATGGCAGGAGTAACAATCGAAGAGGGATCAAATATCCAAGATAATGTTGTAGTGCATACCAATATCAATCAACCAACCTATATTGGTAAGTATGTAACTGTTGGCCATAGCGCTATAATACATGCTTGTACGGTTAATGACTATGCATTAATCGGAATGGGATCAATTATCTTAGACAAGGCTGTCATTGGTGAAAAAGCAATGGTGGCTGCTGGTACGGTTGTGCCACCAGGTAAAATTGTCCCACCGAAAACATTAGCATTGGGAAACCCAATGAGAATAATCCGAGATTTAACTGAAAAAGAAATTGAAGCTAATATCAATAACTCAAGGGAATATATTAAATTATCCAAGGAGTATTAAGATGGAAAAACTAGTTAAGAAAGCCAAAGATTATGTAAAACAATTGCGTGATGAAGAACCCACAGGTCATGATTTCCATCACGCCTTAAGGGTATATAATAATGCATTATATTTATCTGTAGGAAAAGACGTTGATTTATTAGTGATTTCTTTAGCGGCTTTACTTCATGACCTTGATGACCCGAAGATTTCATCTAAAGATAGTCATTTAGCGGAAGATTTTTTAAAGCAAAATCTGGAAGAAAAAAAGCAAAGAGAAGTAATGGATATCATTGAAAGCATATCTTTTACCAAACAAAAACATGGTGTTTATCCTGAAAGCTTGGAAGGAAAAATTGTTCAAGATGCAGATCGATTAGATGCTTTAGGAGCTATTGGGATTGCTAGATGTTTTGCCTATACTGGTAATAAGCAAAAACTAATTTACAACGAAAGTATTGATGATGATTCAGCAATCGCACATTTTTATCAAAAATTACTTAATCTCGATATTTATATGAATACTACCGAAGCTAAGATAATCGCAGAAAATAGAATTAAGTACATGAAAAACTTTTTAGAAGTCTTCTTTAATGAATGGCGTTGAACCTAGCTTTTTTACTAGAGCTAGGTTTTTTAATTATTAAAGTATAAATCTCTTTGAACTGTAAATGTCTGGATTTATAAAATAATTTTTTGTACAATAAATAATAATAAGTGATATAATATCAATGGTGATAACATGATAAAGATTTTAAGAGAAAAAGGTACAATATTAGGAATATTTTTAGTTTATTATTACCTTATCCAAATAATTACTTTTGAATGGATTAATTTTCAATTTCTTCCTTCAAGTTTTTTTGTTGACTTTTTTATTGCATTGATGATTGGATCAGTTGTCTTTTTATTTAAGTCTAATAAACTAGCTATAGCTTATGTTACTGTGATAATTTCTATGGTTATTGCACTTTTTATGGTCAATGCTACCCTTTACAGTGTTTATCGTGATATTTTTACATTACAGCAGTTTACACTTTTGCAGGAAGCAGGAGCGGTTTTCAGGTTTGAATTTGTATCAATAAACTCTTTGATAGTTACGGTATTGATAGCTATTTCTTATTTTTTAGTTATCTATGTCGCTTGGAAAAAAATCTTAAGAACTAATAGTAGTAATTTTTATTATCCTAAAGCAGCAATTATCTTTATAAGTCTAAACTTGTTGTTGGTGAGTTTTTTTTTCAGCGACATCGAAACTTTTGATTTATATCGAGATGATAATGCAGTAACAGCTTTTAAGCGGACATCATTAAAGAAGTACGGACTATTTGGTTATTACTTTAAGGAATCAGAATTTCTAATCGGTGGTAGTCAAATTGACCCGGATATTGATATTGACGATGACTCGATAATTCCAGTTGAAAATCCTGGGTTAACCGATTATCACGGCTTCTTAGCTGGTGCTAATGTAATTACGATTCTTGTGGAAACCCTTCAACCATTTGCGGTTAATGAGGTCTTAACCCCTAATTTATATAAGCTGAATCAAGAAGGTTTGTATTTTCCAAATAACTACAGTGAAAATAAAACTAATGTTTCCGAAATGATTGCGATTACCGGTAATTATCCAACATTTTATTTTTTACCGAAAACCTATGATTATGATTTTTCCCAATCTTTACCTAGCGTTCTAAGAGAGGATAATTATCATACGGGGTATTTTCATGATAATGTTGGTAGTTTTTATAATCGCGAAAAATTCTTTGAAGATTTAGGCTTTGATGACTTATACTTTCATGAAGATCTTTTCCCTGATAAAGAAATGTGGCATTGGGGAGGGAATTATAATTTAGATAGTTTAACCGTAGAAAGTGTCATCGATAAAATCGAAACTGAAGGTAATTTCTATTACTATTGGTCAACGATGATTACTCATGGACCATATAACAATAGTTCTGAGAATATTAACTTGTTTACTGAACTAGGATATTTTGATCAAATCGATACAGCTGAAAATGATGGTCTTTGGGAAAATCCTCTTTCTGAAGTAGAAGAAGACGCTTTGAAAATCAGATATTATCAAGCAGCTGTAATGGATTTTGATAAAGCTTTAGGGAAATTATTAGACTTCTTAGAAGAAAATAACATCTTAGATGATACTATTTTAGTTTTATTTGGTGATCATAATGTCTACTATCATGATTTGAGCAAAAAGATGTATGAAGAAAGTGGTTCAGAATATTATAATTTTGAGATGTATAAGACATATCTAAATATCTATAATCCACTTTTAACCAATAAGTTTCTCGAAACAAATTCTACAAATGTAATTGAGAAGTTTGTTTCTTTATATAATATAGTTCCAACGGTTTTTGAGTTGTTAGGTTATGAGTATAATCAAAACTTTATGATGGCAGAACCTGTTTTTACAGATGCATTAGAAATTTTTTACTCACAGAAATTAACTGGTTATTTTAACGATAAGTTTTATAGTGATGATGGATTTGATGTGATTTACCAAAGTGCAGATGCTTCTGGAAGTGACTTAAATCTCTTCTTAGATAAGACTTTCATCTTGAATAATCGAATAGAAATGATTAATTACTTTTATGATGAAACAAAAAAACCGATTTAATTAGTAAAAATATGTTGAGGTGATAAATATGTGGGAAACTATTTGGGAATTTATTAGTTCCGTTCCGGTCTGGGAAGCTTTGGTGATTTTAGTTGCGAAAGTTGTTGAAGTATCTATTGGTACATTAAGAATAATTTTTATTGGTAAGGGTTTGAGAAAACCTGGTACTTTACTTGCACTTGTTGAGATATTGCTTTGGGTTTTCATTGCTTCTAGAGTTATTACTGGTTTAGCTGAGACACCATTAAAAGGAGTCTACTACAGCATCGGTTTTGCTTTAGGTGTATATCTGGGGTCAATTTTAGAAAGTCATCTAGCTGTGGGTAAAATCTTTATTCAAGCGATAATCATGAAAGATGAAGCTAATACTGTTATTAACGCTTTGAGAGAAGCCGGACATGGGGTTACAAGTATTGATGCACACGGTAAATATAAAGACCGTGAAGTGTTACTATTGTTTGCTAATCGTAAGAATAAGGAAGACATTGTAAAAATAATTTCTGAAAACGATGATGATGCTTTAGTTGTCGCTAATGAGGTTTCTTATCTGCGAGGTGGATTTGTTAGTCCATGGCGTAAATTAGCTAAATAAATCACAGTTTTTTCAAACAAAAAATTCTTAAAAAAAATAGTTGAAATTTATCTTGAAATCATTTAAAATAGATAATGCAACTAAGCAGGTGTAGTTTAATGGTAAAACCGGTGCTTGCCATGCATCTAATGGGGGTTCGATTCCCCTCGCTTGCTCCATACACTAAAAGTCGACATTTTGTATCTAATACAAGATGTCTTTTTATTTTTATTGCTTCACTGAGATGTTTCACAAGTATCTAGATGATCAGAAAAAAGTCGACAATGTCGATTAAAATATTCTAAATGTCGACATAATAAGATATAATATAGACAAAGGCGGTGACATAATGAATTACACAAAAACATTAAGAAAGTTTTGTATACAAAATCAAGGACGAATATTTGATGTTCAATATGAACAAAATCATCGGTTTTCTTTGATACCATATAAAACACTGCTTAAGATACTGAATAGATTAGAAGATGAGCAAATCCTTTCAAGTATTGCAAAAGGGGTATATATTGTCAAATCTGATCAAGATATTGACATTGATAAAGCAATCAAAGAATATTATGTGGATCATTTTAGCGGTATGATGGTTGGCAAAGCGATGTATAACTACTACGATATCGGAGATCAAGATGATGATACTATTCAGATTTATACGAACAAAATAGTATCTAACAACAAATCAATTGATAAGTACCACCTCATCAAGTTTAATACATTATTCTATGATGAAGTAGTAAGTCTAATTACTGCCTTGGAGTTAATAGAAAAAGTAAGTTCTATAAAAGATATCGATTATATTCGTTATCATGAAGAAAAAGAATCTGGGATAAAATCATATTCCGATGAGATTTTCAAAGAGATTATAACGCACCATCCCTATAAATACTCAACAGTAGCTACTCTTGATGAATTATTAAATAGATATTCAATTAAGAATGATCTCATAAACATCTACAAAGAGAATTATAAAAATGTTCTTCAGAAATAATGAAACAGATTTTTGGAAATGGTGTAGACATTATTTAAAACGAGCAAAGTATGTTATCAAATTTTATGATAATATAGAAAATACTCATTATCGTATTAAAAACATAAAACAATACAAAGATGCCAAAGAAATCATTGAACAATATGAAGTTTTAAAATATACGCTAACTGAAGAACAAAACCAGTTACTAGAAAAATCATTGATTAATAATGAAAGTTTTAAATACGATAAAAGAACATTTAATAACATTGATGAAATCATGAGAAATTGGAGTCAAATCTGTTTTCCAAAACATAAATTGAAACTCAAATCAATCTCTAAAATAGAAGTTGGTAAAGCAATAAAAAATCAAAGACTATATCATGACATGTCATTAAAGTTTGTTGCAGATTTACTTAATATTAGTCAAGCAACTCTTAAAAGTTATGAGACTGGAACTAGATTAGCAAGACTAGATGTGATATATGGATTATCTCAGATTTATAATACTACAATTGATAAGTTGATTTATTACAACATTAAAATAACTTAATTCATTTTTTACCTTTTTCTGCCTTCATTTATTGTATAGAATATTATATAATAGATGGTAAGATACTCGATAAGGAGATGATGAAATGAATGACATCAAAGAATCTGTAGACATTATTCCCGAAGATCTAGAAAATGAGTATTTGACTGAAAAAGAAGAATTACAGTTGAAAAAACTTATAAAATCTTTGTTTTTTTATACTATTTTGGTAGTCTTAACATCATTAACTTCTATAATACTAAAATTTCTTGAAGTAGAGAGAAGTGTAACATTGATATCTGGTACTATAGCAATAGTGATTATTGTTTTTATAGTTATACGAGTAACAATGATTTATAAAGAAGTTGGAAATCTAGGGAGAAAGTAATCTCGTGGTTCAAGTTTCTTTTTGACACAAAGAAATAACCACTTGAAAATTGACTTGGACTATATAGGGTAAATGCAACAGTCTTTTTGAATATCCCTTAGTAAAGCCATTTTTATAGGGGTGCGTAAAATCCCATGAAGGGTGCGTAAAAATAGGCTAGGGGTGCTAATTTGTATCAAAATAGGTAGTATTACACAT
>JBAYQC010000002.1:0-29501 GCA_041677365.1 Candidatus Izemoplasmatales bacterium
CTCATAAATCGGTAAATCAGAATAGCTATTTAAATAAGTAATATCATCATAAATATTCTTAAGCTCAGGGTAGTTTATAATTTTTTTTATATCCTTAATATCTTTAACAGTTTCAAAAGTTAGAAAATCAATAATCAGTGAGTCTTTGATACGGTAGACAAAAGATCTAGCTACACTAAAGAGTGAAGTTTTAAAATTTTTCTTAAAAAATTCCTCATCTTGAAAACATTGCATCAATAACAGCATTTGAAAGACAAAAATTATTTCATCACTCAAAAAGAACGGTTCATCGTCGTAAATGTCGATTGGAATCGCATAATAAGAAAGTATTTTAGCATAGGTTGAAAAATTCTTCTTCCGGTCGACAAGAATCGTTATGTCTTGATAATTCATCTCACGAAACCGCTTTTGTTTTAAATCATAGATCTTCCTTTTGCTAGCTATATCCTTAACGATTTGTTGAGCTAAAAGGTGCGATTCAATTTCTTCTGAACTCAACTTTTTGTGCTCGTCCTTAATTAAAGCATCATCATAGGCAATTAATTGAAAACAGTCTTTCTGATGCAGACTATCTTTCAGATCATAACCAGTGATTAGCCGTTGTTTACCAAGATAATCAATCCCACCAATTTCACTTGTCATAATCTGATCAAAAATTCCATTGATAAAATCGAGGATATAAGTATTTGAACGGAAATTTTCTTGTAAAAATATCAATTTTCCATCCTTGCCCTCAAGATAATCATCATGAATTCTTAAGAAGTTTTTCGGATTTGCATCACGAAAACGATAAATTGACTGTTTTACATCACCAACCATAAAAATATTATTGTTTGCGATTAAAGAAATCAAATAGTGTTGTAAGTTATTTGTGTCCTGATACTCATCAATCATGATTTCCTTGATTGTATTTTGGTATTTTTGTCGTACATCACTATGATTTTCGAACAAATCAATTGCAAAAAACATAATGTCTTCATATGAATACAAAGATTCTTTTTTTTGAATTTCTTGATATTTTAAAAGGTAATTTCTTACTAATTTAATAATCGTTTGTGAACTCTCTAAAGTTTCTTGGTATGATTCAATCATGTCATCATAACAATCAATTTTCAGGTTTTTAAAATCTTTAATTAGCGATTTTACTTGTTCTAATACTAAAGCCTTATCGTAATTTCTTCTTTTACGTGGGTATTTAGCGCTTAACATCACATTGATAAATTCATCATAACCTTGTTCTTTAGTCAAATCATTAAACAATTCTTTTATTTCAATTAAGTAATCCTCAAATGTTTCCTCGTAAATGCCGCTTCCAATCGAATATTCTTGAAGGAATCCAACTTGTAATTTACTAAATTTTTTCTTCAGTTTTTCAAGATAATCGCTTGCTTTAAGTTTAATATATTCGTCATTGAAATACAAAGACTCAAAATCCCTTAGTGTCTTATGATATTGGGGTAACTTCCTGAAAGCCTCACCAATACTATAGACAGTATCATATAGCCAAAGATCAGATTTGGAAAAATATTTCTTAACCAAATCTTTAAAATCACTATTTCCCTTTTCATAGGCTTCACGAATAACTTCTTCAATAATTTCTTGTTTGCGAAGTTTAATTAATACATTATCAGAAATCTTTATATCTTGGTCTAAGTCTAAAAGATAATGATATTCACTTACTACTCGCAAACTGAAAGCATCAAATGTAGAGATTATCGCGTTATTTACTCTCAATATTTGATCAGATAAATTTAGTTTATTCAAATCTTTTAAAATTCGCGTTTTCATCTCTGCTGCAGCGGCTTTAGTGAAGGTTAAAATGATCATTTCATCAATATTGGTGCCCTGAGAAACCTTTTGAATTACTCGCTCTTTTAGTACCCCAGTTTTTCCTGAACCAGCACTAGCACTAACTAATATGTTTGTTCCACTAGTTTCAATCGCTTGATTCTGACTATCAGTAAAAGGCATCTTACTCACCTCCTAAGCGTTTGTTCTTTGAGTAACAGATGTTAAAAAACTTACAATGCTCACATGATATGGAGTCATTGTTTCTTGATCCCTTTTGAAAAGTAATTGGTTTTATCTCGAAATTACCTGATTGAATATTTTTAGCAGCATTCTTAATGAAGTTTTCAGTTTTCCTAAGAATTTCTTCCATCATTAGTTTTGAAATTGCAGTTGTTGATTTTTTTGATATTCCATCAGTTTTTGCAGAAATGCCTGATATATATGAAAGACTCGGGTCAATTCTTTCAATAATTTGATCAATATCAATAGTCAAACCTTTCATTTTGAAACTAGGCTCCTCACCATAGACACTACGAGAAACACCAGTTTGAAAATAAAGCATTCCTGCAGGGTCTTTTTCCGGATGAGTTTGTTTATAAGCGTATAAATAAAACGGTAACTGCAAGTTAAAACCGAAGTCTATATCCGTAGTTTTATAATTTTTCTCGCTGTATTTATAATCGATAATCAAGTAGTAATTGTACTTTTCATCAACCATAACTTTATCAATTGCGCCGCTTAGATAAAAATTATCGTCAAACCGTTGATATATTTTTTTCTCAGTTTCAATTTTGTTAAACTTTGATATTTCCTCGATTTTCTTTACAACATCAGTAATAACATTAATATTTTCTTTGATAATTTCCCGAAAAATGTCTTGTTTAAAGCTTTCTTCCTCTGGAAAATCAAAACTTTCAATTAATTTATTTATCTCAAAACTTTCATTTCTTGTTGTAAGTTCCAAAGCTTTGTGAATTACCGTTCCAATAAAAGTGAAAATATTGTCGCTAAAGTCATCCAACTTTAATAAATACTGTAGTAAAAATCTAAATGGACAAAGATTGTAGGTTTCGACCTTCTTACCGCTTAATGTATTATTTTTTTTCAATAGAAATGATAAAGTGTTTTGATTAATGCCATTGAAGTATGGTATATACTCTTCATAGTCACGCGCAAAAGTATTTGCCAGTAAATGATAATCATCATGTTTTATGAAATAATTTTCATAATCATACTTCCTTTTCGCAAAATCAAGTAAACTATAAGTTTTTGTATAACTATGATTTCTCTCACATTTTTTGTAAACAGAAATATCAAACTCCCGTTGGATTTTTAAACTAGACTGAATTGTTTCATCGATAGTCTTTAAGGGGTAGGAAATATAAAGATTTTTAATTTGCTCAATTTTTTTTCCTGCCTTTTGAGATAAATATTCATTAATAATAATCGAACTCGGGTAGTTGATTTCTTGAGCTTCGATATCACTTAAATATTCATTATCTTTTTGTTGTTTAGGAAATACTTCGTGATAATAATTTAGTAAGAAGTAATGTTTTTTATCAGAAATTAACACTTCATCAAAGTCTTCCAAGCTAATACCTGTCATACCAGGATTATTCTGAATAGTTTGTTTTTTGATAATATAGATAAAAGTTTCTTTATCCAAATCAATCAATTTTTCTCCATAAGCATTTACCAAATTTATTAATTTAGTTCTTTCATTAGATTCCGCTGATAGATCAAGAAACTCCAAAGCAAGAGAAATTTTTCCCTCTCTCAGTTTAGCTATAAATCTTTTCGTTAAAGGATAGGTATAAAGCGATTGTTTTTTCTTAATCACAAACGGAATTTGAGCATCTTGAAAGTATTTGGATAAAGCTAAATCATCCTCTTCATTAGTATTTAAGATAATAATATCCTGAGGATTAATGCCATCTTCTAGTAGTTTTACCACTTTATCAAAAACATAGATTCTTTGTTCTGAAGCATCAGCACATTTTGTTAAAGGTATTAGAGATGAAAAGGAATTAAAAAAATCTAGTTTCCGACTTTTCCCCTGAAAAAAAGATGGTAAAAAAGCATTGTTTACCACGATTATTTCTTGGTTATCTCTTATAGTTTCACTGATTATTTCTTTTTTTATAAGCGTGCGTTTAAAATCTGCCAATTTTTGAATCTTCTCAAGATTATAATTACGACTAACATCAATATAATCAAAGTATTTTTTAATTCTTTCAGCTAAATTGAGATTAAGATTATACTCAGTTTTCATAAAAAAAAGATACTGATTGCTAAACTTGATGAAACTAGTAAATGGTTGATAAAAATCCAAATTTATGAACTTATTGTTTTGGCTTAATTGGTTTAAAATAAAAAACTTCTCTGCTTTTGTACATACCACTAAACTGCTGTTTAATATATCATAGTTAATATTCATACATTTCACCTGTAATTATTATACCACGAAGGCATCTGCTCGGGATAAAATCCTAAGAAAAAAAAAGAAAAACTCAAGAATGATCCTTGAGTTTTTCTCTTTTTTTGTTAAGCGTAATTACTTGATTTCAATATATTTCTTTTCTTTAACGTTTGTTCCCTCTTTTGGAACGAAAACTTTTAATGTGCCTTTATCATATTCAGCTTTGATGTCTTTTTCAGCAATTTCATCACCTACGTAAAAACTACGAGCACAACTTCCTAAAAATCTTTCTCTTCTTAGGTAATGAACATCTTTTGTTTCTTCTTCTTTTTCCTTTTTAGCTTCAATAGTCAAATAGCCTTTTTCCAAAGTAATTTTTACATCTTCCTTATCAAATCCAGGTACATCGATTTGTAACTCATAACCTTTTTCAAGTTCGATGATATCTGTTTTCATTGAAGCATTCATTGATCTAGAAGTAGGTTGGAAAAAGTCATCGAAGAAATCATCAAAGAATGATAAAGAATTGTTACGTTTAATTAAGTTTGCCATAATAATTCCTCCTTTTATTTAACTTATATTTTTTTGTTAGCACTCTACTATTCCGAGTGACAATTATATTATAACACCAGTTATTAGCACTGTCAAGTGTTGAGTGCTAATTTTTTTAACAATTAAAAAAACCGCTGATAAACGGTTTTTAATCAAATACTCCAGTAGAGAAATACTTCTCACCAGAATCTGGAAATATAATGACAATTCGCTTATTAACGATTTTATTTTTCTTTAGATAATCAATTGTAGCGGCTAAGGCTGCACCTGAACTAATACCAGCTGATATACCTTCTACTCTTGGTAATAATTTTGTGAACTCATATGCTAAGTCTTCTCCAACTCTTAAAACTTCATCAATGACGTCTAAATCTAAAATATCAGGTATAAATCCCGCGCCAATCCCTTGGATTTTATGTGGACCACTTAGTCCCTTAGTTATTACTGCCGATCCTTCGGGTTCAATCCCGAGAATCTTTATTTGGGGATTTTTTTCTTTAAAATATCTACCAATCCCTGTGATTGTGCCACCTGTACCAATTCCAGAAAATATATAATCAGGTAAGGATTTTAAATCATCTTCAATCTCAATAGCAGTTGTCTGATAATGACTAAGCGGGTTATTCAAATTAGTAAACTGGCTTGGTTGGACAAAGTCTTTATTCGTTTGTAACAACTCATTAACCTTAGCTTCTGAACCTTTTATCCCCAGAGTTTTATCCGTGAGAATCACCCTTGCACCATATTGTTTTAATACATCTATTCTTTCTTTAGAAACTGACTCAGGCATTATGATAATAACCGGATTATTATAAAAAGCACCCACCATAGCTAAGCCAATTCCAGTGTTACCACTCGAAGCTTCTACTATGGTTGAAGAAGTTTTAATCCTACCTTGTTCGTAGAGTTTTCTTATCATATAAAAAGCTGGTCTAACTTTGACGTTGTTTGTCGGATTAAAACTCTCCAACTTTGCATAAATTTCATTATTCAAACTGTAGTTTTCTTCGATTTTTTTTAATCTAACCAGTGGAGTTTTTCCGATTGTCTCTAAAATATTATTAAATAAGGCCATTTTTCCGATTCTCCCTTATTAATAATTCCGGTTCTTTATTTGTAACTATTGAATTCTTCGGAATTGATTTAGTGATAAACACATTGGAACCAATTACCGAGTTTTCACCAATCGCAGTATCTCCCCCTAGAATCGAAGCGTTAGCGTAGATAGTCACATTATCTTCGATTGTCGGATGTCGCTTTAAACCCTTCAACTCTTGACCTTTTCTTAAAGACATAGCTCCTAAAGTAACACCTTGATAAATTTTTACATTATTTTTTATTTCGGTAGTTTCACCAATAACAACACCAGTACCATGGTCAATAAAGAAGCTTTCACCAATTTTTGCTTTTGGATTAATATCAATTCCGGTTAAACGATGAGAATACTCCGTCATCATTCGCGGTATGATTTGAACACCAATTTTATCGAGACAGTGGGCAATTCTATAAACCATAATTGCATAGAGCCCTGGATAAGATAGTATTATTTGATCATGATTATATGCAGCGGGATCATTAGCGTAATGTGCCTTGGCATCTAAATATACCAATCTTCTAATTTCCGGAATTTTATTAATGAAATCAACACAAAGAACACAAGATTTTTCAGCTAAAACCCTTGAATTTTCCTGGTCAGCTAAATATAGTAAAGCATACTTAATTTGTTCTTTTAAAAGTCTATGTAATTTCTTCACAACTCTCTTTGTATATTTTGATTTAGGCAATTCAGAAATATGCTTGTCAGAAAAATATCCAGGAAAGATAATTTCTCTAGTTAATTCAATAATCTTAATAATTTCTTTTTCTTGAGGGATTTTACAAGAACAGTGATCTTTCTTGATTAAGATATCTTCATATGATTTTCTTATCGCGTTTATATGTTTGTCTAATTTCATCGGTTTCACCTCTATTTTTAATTATAACACACTCACTATCTCAAGCACTTTACAAAGCAAAAAAAATGTGCAAAAGCACATTTATAAGTTGAGTTTAAAAAATATTTCATTGAGTTGTTTCTCTTTTTTTTCGCCAACAATTCTCTGGACTTCGATATCATCTTTGTAGATGATTAAGACCGGTAGTATATCGCCAATATTCAAGGTTTCTACCACTTTATAATCATCATCAAAATCATAATCAACTAGATTAATTTCCGGAAAATTCTTGAATACGTTATCCCAAGTTTTTTTCATAATAAGACAACTCATACACCATAGCGCAGTAATGCGTTTTACCGTAATCATCAAAGCACCTCTTTTAACGCTTTTATCAAAGTGTAAATTTCATCCTCAGTTGTTAAATGCGATAGCGAAATCCTAATTGCAGTTTTCGCTCTTTCTTTAGAATGAGTCAAGTTTTCTACTGCTAAAGAGTAGGCTGATTTTGAAGCACAAGCTGTAGTGGTTGAGACAAATATTTTCTGGTTAGATAAAATTTCAGAAAGCTTTTTACTGGGTACTTTTAAAAAACTTACATTGACAATCTGTTTAATTGAATATTGATTTGAATTCAATAAGACAGAATCAAACTTCCTTAACTCCCGAATTAACAAATCATAAACTTTACTAATTTTTTCTTGATTCTTTTTTTGATTGCTAATTGCAATATCTAAGGCCTTACCTAAAGATACAATTAAAGGCGTTGGCATGGTTCCGCTCCGGTAATGAGAAAACGACTTACCCCCGTGAATAATCGGTTCTAAATCCAATGAAGTGTTTTTTACCAAAGCACCGATACCTTTTAAGCCATAAAATTTATGTGCTGTAAAACTTGCCAAATCTAGATTTGAAACATCAATATTTGTTTTAGTTAAAGCTTGAGTTATATCTGAGTGAAAATAAGCTTTTGATTGAGATTTGATTATTCCTGAGATAGTATTTAAGTCTTGAGTAATTCCTGTTTCTGAATTTACCGCCGCTATACTTACTAGCAGGGTATCTTCTCTCAACTTTCTTTTTAAGTCTGCAAGAGAAACTCTGCCGAACTCATCACTGTCTAATACCTCTACCTCAAAACCTTGATCAGCTAAATAATTGAAACAAGCAGTAACACTTGAATGTTCATATCTTGAAGTTAAAAGATGCTTTCTTTTGTTTCCGTATTTAAAGGCACAACCTTTAATCGCCAAATTATTTGCTTCGGTAGCCCCACTGGTATAAATAATATCATAATCTTTAACCTTTAAATTATCTTTAATTGATTGCGTGACTTCTTCGATTACTCTATGACTTTTTAATCCAATTTCATGAAGAGAGTTTGGATTAGCATAATTATCCGTGTTAGCGTTAACGAAAGACTCTAAAACTCTTTTATCAACTGGGGTCGTTGCACTGTAATCCAAATATACCACATTTTCCACTTCCTTAGTCAACAAAATGTATTGCCTCTTTTTCTAAGCCAAGAGCTGATTCATGAACCAATTCTTGAATCGTCGGGTGAGCAAAAACTGTATCTTTAATATTTCCAGCAGTTAAGTTATTAGTGATTGCAAGAGTATAAGTGGCAATCAGATTTTCTGCTTCTTTACCGAAAATTTGCGCTCCAATTAATTTCTTAGTGCTCTTTTCACGAAGAAGCTTGATGAATCCAGCTTCTGAATCTAAAATAATTGCTTTACCGTTTGCTGAAAACGGAACCTTAACCACTTCATAATCAAGAGATCTTTCCTTAGCTTTTTCTTCACTTATTCCTACAGTAGCAATAGTTGGTGATGTGAAAACTACAGAGGGAATTAAATCATAGTTGATTTTATGATTTTTACCAAGAATACTATCAACAGCAACAATCGCTTGGTGACTAGCAACATGAGCCAGCTGCATAATGTTATTAACGTCACCAATCGCATAAATATTATCGACATTAGTCCTTAGTTGCTCATCAACTTTGATTCCACTTCTTGAATCAAAAATAACATCGGTATTTTCTAAACCAAGACCATTGATATTTGGTCCTCTTCCTACCGCCTCAAGAACATAGTCAGACTCTAAATACTCTTCTTGATTTTTTCTTACAAAGTAAGTTTTAATACTTTTATTATTTCCTTCCAGTCTCTTCACTTCAGAATTGGTATAAATATCAATGTTCAATTGTTTCGCAAATCTAATTAATCTAAGCGAGAATTCACGGTCTAAATTCATCAATATTCTCGGCAGGAATTCTATAACATTTACTTTTACCCCAAGATTAGCGTAGATAAACGCAAACTCCATACCGATAATTCCCCCACCAATAACTGTTAATGTCTTGGGGAGTGTTCTTAATTCAAGAATTTTCTCAGAATCTAAAACTAACGGATTATCAATCCCTTCAACTGGTAAATGTTTGGTTTTTGACCCTGTAGCTATAAGAATATCATCTGCAGTTAAAACTAAATCTTTATCTTTGATTAAAACTTCTTTATTGTTTAAAAATGTAGCGTAAGCTTCGATAACTTCAACCTGATATTTTTCTAAGAGAAACTTAATTCCGTTTACTAGTTTATCTTTTATGGAATCTTTATTATCAATGATTTTATTCAAATCAAGTTTTAAGTCTTTTACACTAATACCTTTTTCCTCACTAGCAAGGATTTCTTGGTATAGTTCAGCGGATTTAACCAGTGCTTTTGTCGGAATACAACCGGCATTCAAACAAGTTCCACCAACCCATAATCCATCGACTAAAATAACTTTTTTGCCTTTTTTTGCAGCGTAAATAGCCGCGACATATCCAGCGGGTCCAGCACCGATAATTAAGATATCTGTTTTTCTATTGGTTTTCATTTTATACCTCCAATTCATTACTTAAAAATTATAACAACTTTTCTTAAACTTTACAACTGATTGATGAATCTTATAGATAAAAATTAGCACTCTACAATTGACAGTGCTAATATCATTTGCTATAATATTTATGTAGATTTATAGGAGGGATAATATGGTATATCAACAACCGCCAGAATATGAGAATGACCAAAATATTTTAGAAAAATTTGGGAGAAATATTAATGAATCAGTAAAAACGGGAAAAATCGATCCCGTTATTGGTCGTGATGAAGAAATTCGAAGAATTATTAAAATCCTTTCAAGAAGAACAAAAAACAATCCGGTATTAATTGGTGAACCCGGCGTAGGTAAAACCGCAATTGTTGAAGGTTTAGCTACGAGAATCGTTGAAAAAGATGTTCCCCTCGGTCTAAAGAACAAAATCATCTATGAGCTTGATTTAGCAGCTTTAGTCGCTGGGGCTAAATATCGAGGTGAATTTGAAGAACGTTTAAAAGCAGTCCTTAACAAAGTTAAAGCTTCAGATGGACAAATTATTATGTTTATTGATGAAATTCATATGATTGTTGGCGCAGGGAAAACTGAAGGTGCAATGGATGCTTCAAATATGCTAAAACCAATGTTAGCGCGTGGTGAATTACATTGTATTGGCGCCACTACATTAAATGAGTACCGACTATACATTGAGAAAGATAATGCTTTAGAAAGACGTTTACAAAAAGTTTTAATCAACGAACCAACAATCGAAGATTCTGTATCCATCCTTAGAGGACTTAAAGAAAAGTTCGAAACCCATCATGGCGTCCATATTCAAGATGAAGCAATAATCGCGGCTGTAAGTCTTTCAAACCGTTATATTACAGAACGATTCTTACCCGATAAAGCTATCGACTTAATTGACGAAGCTTCTGCATCAATCCGACTTGAAATCGATTCTATGCCTGCAGAATTGGATGATGTAACTAGAAAAATAATGCAACTTGAAATTGAAAAACGTGCTCTAAAGAAAGAGAGTGATCAAGGTTCTAAAACTAGACTTAAAGACTTAGAAAATGAACTTAATAAACTAAAAAATAAAGAAACTGAAATTAGAAAGATCTGGGAAAAAGAAAAGGAAGAACTTGAAGAGATTAAGCAAAAACAATCACGTTTAGATCAGTTAAAATTAGAATTACAAAACGCTTATAATAACTCCGACTACTCAAAAGCAGCTGAGTTACAATATTCACAAATCCCAAAAATCGAAACTGAAATCAACGAGATAAAATCCGCCTCCCATCATGAATTGATTTCTGAAACAGTAAGCGAAGAAAACATTGCTGAAGTTGTTTCTAAATGGACACACATACCAGTTTCAAAGTTAATGCAAGGTGATCGTGAAAAATTGATAAATCTTGATCAAGAACTTAAAAAAAGAGTTATCGGACAAGATGAAGCAATTACACTTGTAAGTGATGCTATCATACGTCAGCGAGCAGGAATAAAAAATGAAAATAGACCTATAGGTTCATTCATGTTCTTAGGACCTACTGGTGTTGGTAAAACTGAACTTGCAAAATCTTTAGCTGAAAATTTGTTTTCCAATGAAAATCAAATTGTCAGAATTGATATGAGTGAATATATGGAACGCTTTGCTGTTTCCAGACTAATTGGAGCTCCTCCAGGATATGTTGGCTATGATCAAGGTGGTCAACTAACCGAGGCCGTCAGAAGAAAACCTTATTCAATAGTTCTATTTGATGAAATCGAAAAAGCTCATCCAGAAGTTTTCAATATTCTTCTCCAAATCCTTGATGATGGAAGGTTAACCGATAATCAAGGTCATGTTGTTGATTTTCGTAATACAATTATTATTATGACTAGCAATATCGGTTCTAAGTATTTAACCGAAAATCAAAATGACGCAAAAAAATTAGTTATGGATTTAGTTAGAGAAAACTTTAAACCAGAGTTTATCAATCGGATTGATGAAATTATTATCTTTAATCCTTTACCTAAAACCGTTCAAATCCAAATCGTTGAAAAACTTTTAAACGAGCTCAAATCAAGGCTTAAGGAACAAAAATTTAATGTTGAGTTTTCCGATTCAGTTAAAGCAAAAATTCTTGAAGATGCTTATAATCCCGATTATGGCGCAAGACCACTAAAAAGGTATATCCAGCATCACATCGAGTCCTTAATCGCTAAAGCGATAATTGACTCTTCAATAGCTCCTAATCAAGACTATGTATTGGAATATAATGAAAACAAATTTATCATAAAAAAATGATGTGAAATTTATCACATCATTTTTGTTTAGTCAAATTTTCTAAAGCAAGTCTTAACGGCTGATACACTAACAAAACCGTTATAAAATTGCTTATAGCCATCATAATTTCAAATGGTAGATCCATTTTTAAATAAAGCCAAAAGATACCTATGCCCTGTTCTAACATTCGTGCGGGTAAATAAACCCAGCCATAAAAAAAACCAAAGACAATTGCTAGAATTGTTTGAACATAGAATGGTTTATTTTTTAATGCTCGCGAGACCAAAGCCAGTAAAAGCCAAGCAAAGAGCATTGGAACAAAATAAAGATAGTTTAAAGTACCCATGAACATGTTGTCGAGCAAAACATAACCTGAAATCATTGGCACGAGGATTTTATAGGGAAAAATCGTTGCGTATACCATAATTAAAACTACGGTGAATTGAAACTGGGGTATCAAGACCAAAAACTGTTCTTGAACAAATAAGATAGCGAGAAGCATCGCCGCTAGGGTGATGCTTCTAACCGTATCTTTTCTAGTAGGTTTCAAGTTTAAAACTATATACCTTACCGTCTTCTGGAACTGTGGCGTCTACTCCGCTCATCGCGTATGCCCCATCAATATAAAACGAAATATATCCGTTATTTACTGAGGTCGCATCAAGACTGTCAATGGCGACTAAATATCTGCCAAACCCACCGTCATAAGAACAACTGTCATCTTTACCGCCTGATTCATCAGCGCAATAAACTTCGAAGTTCTCTCTCAAGAGATCCAGCAAACTATCTCCTGATTCAAAGACAATAGTCATAGATTTAGAGACATATTCTTCTTCCACATAACCAGTAAATGGATTATCACCGCTAGTAATAATTTCTACAGTGATTTCTTGCGACTCTACTAAACTTTCCGTTGTGCTAATTGTGGTACTTTCTTCAGTCGTTAGTGTAACGGCTTCGATAGTACTTGAATTAACTTCGGTAGTCACTGTTGTACTTTCAGTTGAATTAATCGAGTCGCAACCACTCAATAAAACCAACGTCAAGAATAGTAAAGAGCCCAGTACAATTCTTTTTAACGCTTTCATTTTTTTCTTTCCCCTTTGGATGTATTTAATTAACTTAGGTAGGTCTCCCGACTTATTCTAAAACTTCTTCTACCTTCTCACTTTTTGATAAAAAGCAATGGTTTTACTGAAGAAATAAACAAATTTACGGTTGCTGGCACAGTTTGAGAATTTCACTCAATTCCCTGTTATACACCTAAGTAATTAGTAAATATTAAATTTTCAAAGAAAAATCTTTCTCTAATTCTTCTTTTAATAAAGCTATATGATATCCATCACATAAACCATGATGAACTTGAATCGAAAATGGCAAAAAGTACTTGTCCTCTTTTAAATAATATTTTCCAAAAGTAATTCTTGGAACACTATGAGGATCATTCTTTGTAAATGGATGAGTTAATCCAGTAAAACTAAACCAAGAAATACTAGAAATAAAGACTAAATCATCTTTATTTGGCTCATCCTCTAAATTTTCTTTTAAGGAAGCTTTCTCAATTTCCGCTAAAATCGCAGGATAAAACTGGTCGAAATCTTCCATAAATAAAGCATCACAAAAATAATAAGAACCGTTTTTATTCAACACAGTAAAAGATGGATGAATTAATTCGTGGCAAACGACTTGTTCGCCACGAATCCTAAATTTAAATTCATCAAACTTGTTCAATGCTCTAAAAAGCGCAAAGATAAAGGTAGGAAAAAACTTTGTTTGTTTTTCCTTTACAAAATTAATGATTGAAGTAATCTCGATATCAAAATTAACGGAAAAACAAGGGTTATCAAATTCCTTGTAATATAAGAAGTGCTTTTTACGGTTCCAATTTTCAATATCGATTTTTTTCATTATTCCTCAACTTTTTCTTTTGGTTCTTCTTTTGGTTTGATTAAGTCCTTAGCTTGTTGAATTCTCTTTGATAACTTAGTAATCGCTTTAATCGCAACAAAAATTGATAGAGCGATAATAAAGAAATCCAAAACAGCCATAATGAAGTTTCCGTAAGTTAATAAGATAGCATCCTCACTTAAGATTAAACTACCAGTTACGGCGTCATATGTAGCTGTTCCGCGTAAAACTGCATAGAGATTAGATAAATCAGCTTTGAACAATAAAGAAATCAGAGGAGTGATAATATCAGCAACTAAACTCTTTACAATCGCGTTAAAAGCAGTACCAATAATCAACCCTACAGCCAAGTCTAAAGCATTCCCTTTGGCTATAAAATCACGAAACTCTTTAAAGAACTTTCCCATTTAATTAGCCTTCTTCCCCCTAGTCTAGAGGACTAAAGTTTTCTTTTGTTACTCCACATTCTGGGCATACCCAGTCATCAGGAATGTCTTCAAAAGCTGTTCCTGGTTCAATCCCACCATCAGGATCTCCTAATTCAGGATCATAGATGTATCCACATACATCGCAAACATATTTTTTCATATTCTATTCCTCCTTATTTTTGTACTGATATTATTATACCAAAAATATCGAGATTTTCTACAAGATTTCCAATAATTTTTAGATTATTTTTACTTTGAGAAAAAATAAAGATCCATATTTTTTTATGGATCCTTATTATTAAAATTAGTACATTTGCTCAGGTGTTTGAGGCGTTTCTTTTTCTTTGATTTCTGCAACAGCTACTTCTGAAGTAATAAACAAACTAGCAATCGAGGCAGCATTTAGAATTGCTGAACGAGTAACTTTAGTCGGATCGACTATTCCCGCTTTAAACATATCAACCCATTTACCAGTTTTAGCGTCAAAACCAAAATTTTGTTTAGCTTTCTTTTGTTGATCGATAATTTCTAAAGCATCATAACCAGAGTTATCTGCAATTTGCATAATCGGAGTTAAAAGACTCTCCACAACTACATTAATACCTTTTTGAACATCAATATTTTCATGTTTCAAATCATCTTTAACTTCTCGATAAATTTCTACCAAACTTGCGCCACCACCAATTACAATTCCTTCTTCTACCGCAGCTTTTGTAGCGTTTAAAGCATCTTCAATCTTAAGTTTTTTCTCTTTTAGTTCTGTTTCTGTAGTAGCTCCAACTTTGATTACTGCTACACCATTAGTAAGTTTCCCTAATCTTTCATTTAACTTTTTCTTTTCAAACTCACTAGTTTCATTGCTCAAATGAGTCTTTATTTCCTCGATTCTTTCCTTAACCTTCTCTTTATCTCCTGAACCATCTAAGATGGTAGTGTTGTCTTTAGTTATGATAACTTTTCTTGCACTACCTAAATCCTCAACTTTAATTTCCTTAATATCTTCACTTAAATCTTTAGTAAAAAATTTTGCCTTAGTTAGAACCGCTATATCTTCTAAAATACTTTTGCGATTGTCTCCAAATCCAGGAGCTTTTGTTGCAACAACATTAAATGTACCTCGCAATTTATTAACAATTAATGTTGAGATAACTTCTGCTTCTAAATCATCAGCTATTATTAATAAAGGTTTTGAATTTTCCACTATAGTTTCTAAAAGTGGTAAAATTTCTTTGATATTATTAATTTTTTGATCAGTTACCATAATCAACGGATTTTCTAATACTACTTCCATCTTTTCTCTATCAGTCACCATATATGGTGAAATGTAACCTTTATCATATTGCATGCCTTCAACTAACTCTAAATATGTATCGAATCCTTTTGATTCATCAACAGAGATTACACCTTCGCGAGAGACCTTAGACATTGCTTGAGAAATAATTTCTCCCACTTCTTCCAATCCACTCGAAATCGTAGCTACTGAAGCAATATCCTCATCAGTTTCAATTTTCTTAGTCTTAGCTAATAATCTTTCTGAGATTTCTTTACTAGCTAACTCCATCCCTTCTCTTAAAAAGACCGGATTAGATCCTTTATTGACATGTTGCATGCCTTTATGAATCATACTTTGAGTTAAAACAGTCGCTGATGTTGTACCGTCGCCCGCAACATCATTAGTTTTATTGGCAGCTTCATAAACTAGTTTAGCTCCCATGTTCTCATACGGATTGCTTAGTTCAATTTCTTTGGCAATGGTAACGCCATCGTTAGTAATTAAAGGTGAACCATAACTTTTGTCTAAAACAACATTTCTACCTTTAGGACCTAAAGTGACCTTAACGGCATCTGCTAATTTATCAACGCCTTTTAGCATTATATCGCGAGCATCTTTTGCATATTTAATTTCTTTCGCCATAAAATATTACCCCCTTTAAATAATCGCTAAAATATCTTTTTCAGAAATAATTAGATACTCTTGTTCATCAATTTTGACTTCTGTAGTCGAATATTTTTTATAGACTACCTTTTCACCTTTCTTTACTCTAGGTTCTTGCCTTTTTCCATCAACAAGCAATCCTTCGCCGACCGCTACGACAGTTGCGAAATCTGGAGTTTCTTTAGTGTCTCCAGTTAAAATAATTCCACTAGCAGTCTTCTTTTCCTGTTTTTCTTTCATTAAAATCACGTTGTCATGTAGTGGTTTTAACATCTAAATTCCTCCTTTTCAATAAAATATTAGCACTCGCATACCTTAAGTGCTAATATAATTATATCATATGTAATTTTTGCTTGTCAATACTAAAATTTGTATTTATATTTGTAATAAATAGATATTCTCCGCAATATATTTTTCTTCAGATTTGATTTTATCTGGCATTACTCCGACTTTTTTAAACCCATACTTTTCATATAATTTAATCGCGTATTTATTGTCTTCTCTAACCTCTAAATAAATATTTTTAATCACTTGTGTAATCCTAGCGTAATTTATTGAATAATCCAACAATAAAGTTCCTAAGCCTTTATTGCTATAGTCTTCTAAAACATATAAACTTAATTCGCAATTATGGATTGTTTTTTTAGATTTATGTCCAGACATTTTACAAATGCCAATTAATTTATCTTTTGACTTTGCTAAAAAGATTTTTGTAGTTTTACTTTGATTTAATTTATCTAAATATTTGCTAAATTCTTCTATTTCTGGATTTAACTCATCATCATCAAAAGCTAAAAATTCACTTTCTTTATCTAATTGACGATAAAAATCGATGATTATCGATGCATCTATCTTTTTTGCTTCCATAATATCTACCACGGTATTATCTTTTAAAAACTTCATAATTTTCACTCCTCACGCTTAATATTATAACTTACATAGATTTCCTTTGCAAATATCTATGAAAAAAACCAACTAAAAAATTTAGTTGGTTTTTCTTAAAATTCATACTAATTAGATAGCTTCGTCTTCTTCTATTTCTTCTTCATCGTCATCGTCGTCATCATCTTCATCAACTTCGATTTCCTTTGATTTTCCTTCTTCTTCGATTTCATATTGATAAACTGTATCTCCTAATTCATCTTGAGTTTCGGTGATTTTAATCTCGCCTTCAACTCCATTTACTTTATATTCAAGTTTATATTCAATTTCATCACTTTCAATTTCTCTTTTAAATTCATAATAATTATTACCATCTTCGATTTCAACCTTGTATTCGTCTTCTTCGTTTTCAATCTTGATCGTAATTTCTTTAATTTCATTGTTGATAGATGATTTCATTTCAAACTTAGATTCAACTTCATCTTCTTCAGTTTCAACTTTATAAGTCATTTCTATGTAATCTTCACCATTTCTAGCGATAAGTACCATTTTTTCTTCATTTTCATCATCGAATCCTTCTTCTTCATCACTATCGTTGTTAAAATCTTCTTCATCATCTGTTTCACTAGTGGCTTCTAAATCATCGTCATCATCGTCATTGTCAAATTCTTCTTCATCGTCATCATTCTCGTTATCGAAGTCGTCTTCTTCATCATCGTTATCATCAGCTTCAAATTCATCTTTGTCTTCCAAATCATTGTAGGCAGTAATTTCATATTCTATATCATCAATAACGAATATTCCACTTACTTCATCAGTTACACTATCAACATTATAATACAAGCTGTAAACTTCTCCACTAACTGTAATATTAATCAAATTTTCATATAAGACTCGGTCTGATTCAACTACTTCAATATTACCAAAATTTGTTGATCCATTTTCCATAAAACTTTTTAGAATAACCAAATAATCATTTACTTCATCAATCTCATCTTCTACTTCAAGTGGATCGGTGTCACTCAACATTAAACTTGTGGGTGTTTGAGCAGCGTTTAAATCTAACAAATTTGCTGATATATATGCCATCGAACTTAACGATTCTTCGCTGCTGAGTTTGGTAACATCATTACCATTCATTGAACATGCGCTAAACCCTATAGCTATTAAACCTAAAATTATAACTCCAAATATCTTTTTCATTTCTTTCTCTCCTTTTTCTTTTTTTGTTGCTTACATTAATATATACAAAGGAGAAACCGAAATTTCTCCTTTTAATTAAAAATATTTATTTTAAATTGTTTCTAAGCTATCAAAAAGGTATGAGTTCACTATATCTTCTTCATCTTCTTCTTCGTCTTCCTCGTCTTCTTCATCTTCCTCATCTTCTTCATTATCTTCATCATCTTCATCTTCATCTTCATCTTCATCAGGGTCTTCTAAATCAATATCTTTTTCGATATCTCCCTCTTTAATATGATAGCGAAAGATTACATTACCTAAACTATCTAAAGTTTCACTAATCAAAACTTCTCCTTCACTACCAGAAACTTCATATTCTAAAAAATATGTAGTTGAGCCATTTTCGGAATATTTCTCTAATTTATATTCACCATAAGAATCAGTCATTTCTACTTTTGTTTCATCAGCATCTTTTTCGATTTTTACGCTTTTTTCATTATAAACTCCATTGATATACTGTTTTATCTCATATTCTTTTTCGATTTCAGTTTCTTGTTCACTACTAGATTCAATTTTTATATAATCTAAATCTTGTCTTGCGATTAACTCTAAATCAAACTCATCTTCTTTTTCATCAAAACTTCCATCAATCGTTAAGATTTTATTTAAGAATCTAATTTCACCAGTCAATGTATTATCACTTTCATAGGTCAGATATAAAGTAAAATCTTTATTATCTACTGAATAAGTAATTCTATAATCATATTCTTGATCAGTTAAGGTTTCAATTACAGCGTTATTGCTAAAGGAATCATCATCGATAAAAACTTTTAGCATATTAAAATAATAATTAAACTCATCAATATTCTCTTCAAAATTAGTAGGAGTTTCTGCTAAAAGATTATAACTTAAAACGTTAGCTGTCGAATCAACAACAGCACTTGCAATCACTGAAGCTGACATATAAGAAGTTTCAACTAGTTTTTCAGTTTTTAATTCTGATAATGTCGGTGGTGTAACTCCTTTATTAACCAAAGTTATAAATGCTACTCCTAAAACCAACAACAAGCTCATAGCCGTCAAAACTAAACGGAAATTTAGGATTTTAAAAATATTCTTAAAAATTTTTGGTTTTTCAATTTTTTCAATGACATTATTGATAGTTCTGATCTTGGCTGAATTCATTCTTTCTTCATCAATTTTTCGATTATACTTTTGCATAAGTTACTCCACCTCCTTCTTTATTTTTTCAATACTAGTGTTTATTGCTTTATAAATTGTTTTATCAGGGATATTCATAGTTTCTGATATTTCTTTTACTGTTAAATCACTAAAGTAATATAGTGACATTATTTCAAAATGTTTTGGTTTTAAAACCCTTCTCATGGCTTGAAGTATCAAATCAATTCTTTCTTTATTAATAGCATTACTCTCAACATCATCATTTGATTTGTTTATTGAATCATCGTATTCTAAAGCATTTCGATTCATTTTATTAGATTTTTTTGTTAAAAAATTTAATGTATAATTTTTAGCTATTCGATAAATCCAGGTCCTAAAACTTGCTTTACTTGAGTTAAATTTATTTAAATTCTTATAAATTCTAAAAAATATTTCCTGAAGCAAATCTTCAGTGTCTTGATAATTATCAACTAAATTATAAACATACTTGAAAAGTTCATTATGATACTTTTCCATCAAATGCCTATACTCTTCATTATCGCCTTCAAGAATCCTAGTAATTAATAATTCATCATTCATGAGAAGCATCACAACCTTTCTTTTCATATATAATTTTATCATAAAAAGAAGTTGATGCTAACTAGTTGTTCTTTAAAAATCTTTTTTAAATTATTTTTTATTATTAAATGCGACTATTGGCTCATGATAATTCACATTCTTTCCTTACATACATATATACAGGTTACCATAACTTTTTTCGCAAAAAAAAGCAAAGTCAATAAAACTTTGCTTAAACAAATATAAATATTGTCAATAATTCTTTGGTTTTTCTTTACCGGTTAATACCCTTAATGCACCTTCAACGAGAGCTTGCATTTCATCTTCACCAGGATAGACTTTAACCTCAACTATCGGTTCTACATGCTTTTTTATATAATCAGTGAAATATTTTGAGTAAGCGATACCTCCAGTTAAAAGAACGGCTTTTATATCACCCTTTGCAACAAAATACATCGAACCTATTTCTTTGATAACTGAATAGGCCATAGCATCGAAAACTAATTTCGCCTCTTTATCGCCACTAAGAACACGGTCTTCAACTACCCTTGCATCATTTGTATCTAAGTACGATGCAAGACCACCTTTACCCACTAAGAGTTTTTTTACCTGCTCTTTAGTATATTTACCGGAAAAACAAATGTCAACTAAAGGGAAAGTAGGAATTGTTCCTGTTCTTTCTGGTGAAAAAGGACCATCGCCTCCAAGAGCGTTATTTACATCGATAACGCGACCTTTTTTATGGAGACCAACAGATATCCCTCCACCTAAATGGACAACAATTACATTGATATCTTCATAATTTTCATTAATTTCTTTTGCATATTTAATTGCGATTGCCTTTTGGTTAAGTGCATGGAATATACTTTTTCTTTGAATTAATTTTTGACCGGAAATTCTAGCAATTTCTTCAAACTCATCAACCACTACAGGATTAACTGTAAAAGCTTTTTTTCTGTAGGTTTGTGCAAATTCATAAGCCATAATTGAACCAAGTGCAGAGGCATGATTACCATACTTCATACTCCTTAGATCATCGACCATAGTTTGGGTAATCTCATAAGTACCTCCGGCTAAAGGTTTCATCATTCCGCCTCTACCGACAAAAACATCAAATTCTTCAATCTTATAATTCTTTTCTTGTAAAAATTCTAAAATAACCGCTTTTCTAAAGCTGATTTGTTCAATGATATTATGAAAATTTTTAAGTTCATTAAGACTGTGCCTTAAAGTTTTTTCTGAAACCAGTACATCATCTTTATAAACAGCGATTTTAGTTGAAGTACTTCCAGGGTTAATTACTAATATTTGATAATCCTTCATGATTTAACACCGCCAATATTATAGAATTTAGTTTAGCTTCAGCAGTATCTGCTCTTGAGGTAAGGACAATCGGAACCTTTGCTCCAAGAACTAATCCTGCAGATTTTCCCCCTGCTAAGAATACTGAAGTTTTATAGAATATATTCCCGCCATCTAAGTTAGGAAAAACCAAAATATCGGCATCTCCACCGACTATTGATGTTATTTGTTTTTGTTTTACTGAGTCCATAGAAACTAAATTATCTACGGCAAAAGGACCATCGACATAAAAATCAATATCTTTATCTCCATAGTATTCAACTATTTCTTTAGCATCTAAAGTTGACGCTATTTTTGGATTGACCTTCTCAACTGCAGAAACTATACCAACCTTAGGTTTATCGTAACCAAGTGATTTTGCGAGCTTAACCGCAGCTTCAATAATCATGATTTTTTGCTCAACATTTGGACTAATGTTCATCGCACCATCAGTCGCAAATAAAACCTTGGGAAAATTAGGGTAACTAACAAGTCCTACGTGAGATAAAAGTTTTGCATCTTTAATTCCATAATCAGAATTAACAACACCCTTTAATAGCACTTTAGTATCGATTAAACCTTTCATCAATACTTCAACTTTTTTAGAATTGATTAGATCCATCGCTATTTTTGTTGCTTTTTCTCCATCTAATTCATTGATGACTTGATAAGGTTTCTTCAGTTTTAAATCGCTTATTAGTCTTTCAATTTCTAAAGCATCGCCAATTAGAACTGGGTCAACTAACTCCAAATCACTAGCTTCTTTTATCGCTTCTATCACATGGTCATCATGCGCAAAGACAACCGCAATCTTTTTGCGGTTGACCTTCATAGCTAAGTTTCTCAAATCATCAATAGATCTAAGCATACTTAACCTCCATTTTTCTGATAAATGCTTTTCCAGCTTCAATAGCTTCTTTGTTAATATCTAAAAGGTTTGCTTTTCTTTCACCTAAAAATTTCTTGATAATCGCTTCAATAGTTTCGTCTGAGAACAGATGTGTTAGCTCTAAATACGCTCCCATCATTACCATATTCGCTACTTTAATATTACCTAACTCAGTAGCTATGTCATTGATTGGAACACCTATTGATAAAGCATTTTCAATCGATATATCTTTATCAATCAATGATGAGTTATAAAGAACTAAACCATTTTTAGCAACATGATCCTTAAACTTATCTAAAGACGGTAAGTTAAACACAACTAAATGGTCAGCGTTCTTAAATACCGGTGAATTGATCGTATCTTCAGAAACGATAACTGAACAATTTGCTGTACCACCTCTAGTTTCAGGACCGTATGAAGGAAACCATAAACCATTGATGTTATCTTTGGTAGCACTATATGCCAAGACTTGGCCGAACATCATAACTCCTTGTCCACCAAATCCAGCTACTTTAATATTTTTAGTATCCATTACTCTGCCCCCTTATCTTTAAATACTCCAAGAGGATATTCTGGTTCCATATCACTTTTTGCCCATTTCATAGCATCTACAGGAGTCATTCCCCAGTTAACCGGACAAGTTGATACAACTTCAATCATAGTAAATCCACGTTTTTCTTTTTGATATTGGAAAGCTTTTTTAATTGCTTTTTTAGCATTTATTACATGTTTTGGATCATATACAGAAACTCTTTCTAAATATGCTACGCCACCAATAGTCGCAAACATTTCACTAATCTTAATTGGATTACCGTGAACTTCTGCCACCCTACCATCTTGAGATGTTGTAGTTTTTTGGCCAATAAGACTAGTCGGAGCCATTTGACCACCAGTCATACCATATATAGCATTATTAATAAAGATTACAGTAATATTTTCGCCACGATTTGCTGCATGAATTGTTTCAGCAATCCCGATACTCGCTAAATCACCATCACCTTGATAGGTAAATACAATATTCTCAGGTAAAACTCTTTTTACCCCAGTTGCTAGAGCACAAGCTCTACCATGAGGCGCTTGCTGAGCATCGCAATTAAAAAACTGGTAGGAGAACACTGAACAGCCTACAGAAGCAATTGCAATTGATTTATCTAAGATATCTAACTCTACTAAAGTTTCAGCTACTAATTTATGAACGATACCATGAGCACATCCTGGACAATATGAAAGCTTAGTATCAGTTAAACCTTGAGATTTTTCATATTTAGTTTCCCACATGTTACTTCACCACTCTTTCTGTAAAGTTCTTGATAGCTTCGACAATTTCTTCCGGATCAGGTAACATTCCTCCAGCTCTACCGAAGAATCCAACTTTATGACGACCGTTGTTAGCAATTAAAACATCGTCTAACATTTGTCCCATACTCAATTCACAAGTTAAGATACCTTTAATTGTCTTAGGAATCTTATCAAAGGCAATTTCTGGATAAGGAAACAAACTAATAGGTCTAATCATTCCTACTTCAATTCCTTCTTCATGTAGCATTTGAATTGCCGAACGGCAAATTCTTGCCATAGTTCCATAAGCTACAATAACGTATTCAGGATTATCAAAATTAATTAATTCGTATTTAGTTTCATTTTCTTTTATTCTTTTATACTTCTTTTGTAAATCGATATTATGTTGTTCTAACTCTGCTGGGTCAAGATATAATGAGTTTGCGATATTTCTTCTACCTGGATGATTTAGAGTACCGGTAGTAGCCCAATCTTTTTCCGGTAGTTTTCTTTCTTTAACCGGTTTATCAAAATCAACTGATTCCATCATTTGTCCGATGAGTCCATCCACTAAAACCATTACTGGATTACGATAATAATCGGCAATATTAAAAGCATCTTTCATGATATCGATAGTTTCTTGAATGCTTTCTGGAGCATAAACGATTAATTGGTAATCACCATTACCGCCACCTCTTGTAGCTTGATAATAATCACCTTGTGATGGTTGAATACTACCTAAGCCAGGTCCCCCGCGCATAACTGAACAAATTACGCATGGAAGTTCTGCAGCTGCGATATAAGAAATACCTTCCTGTTTCAAGGCAATACCAGGTGAAGAACTGGAAGTCATAACTCTTTTACCGGCTCCCGCTGCACCATAAACCATATTAATAGCACTAACTTCTGACTCTGCTTGTAAAAAAACTTTGCCGTTAGCTAGAAGATGTTTTGATAAATATTCGGGGACTTCATTCTGTGGAGTAATCGGATAACCATAAAAAGCATCAACTCCACCTTTGATTGCCGCTAAAGCAATCGCTTCATTACCTTTCATCAATACTTTAGCCATTATTTATTCACCTCTACTTTGATTACTGAGTCCGGACACATCATTGCACAAAAAGCACAACCAATACATTTATCTGGTTCACTCACTTTGATAATATTATAGCCTGCTTTGTTCAATGTTTTCATGTCCTGATAGAGTATATGTGTTGGACAATACTCGACACACAACCCACAACCCTTACATAGCTCATCATTAAATGTAACTCTTCCTTTTGGCACTTTCATTCCTCCTCATAACCAATTCTTTCGAAAATATAATTTTAATTTTAATATTTCTCCCCGAAACATTAAATTTTTTTGATAAATGTTTTCCCAAACTGCTGTATAAACTATTGGAATATTAAGTTTATCACTGACCTTTCCAATCACTTCTTCTCCGTTAGCAATATCTTCTAAAACCGTGTCACGTAATAGGTTAGAATTATTAATTAAACCAGAAATTTTAAAACCGCTCATACCTTCAATCTTATTGATTAAGGTGATAATTTTTTCAACAGAACTTGTTTCTTCTCGATAAATATTAACAACTAAATATAAATCAATATCAATGTCGTGGTAATCATCAAACTGCCTTAGTAATTTTGCCCCTTGATCATTACCTCCTAAATCATAAATTGCGGTCTTTTCTTGATTGTGAAAGGGAATAAAAATTCTTTTAGAAATATAAGGCATATCAATATGAGCTTTATATTCCATGTCCGATGATATAACTTCAATGTTTTTAGTTTTCAAGAATTCTTCCTGTTCTCTGGTTCGAAAATACGGATTGATTACATCCAAATCAACAACATAATCAACTTGTTTTAGTAAAGCAAGATTAATCGCTAACTCAGATTTACCTGAACCATAATACCCAGTTAGAAAAGTAATGTTTTTCATCTTCATTAAGCACAAATGTTTATCTGCACTTTTCTCCCCTCTTAAGTTCTTTACAAAAATAAAGTTTTCTCATCTAAATGGAAAACGCTTACAAAAGTATTATATCATTTTTGAATAAAAAGATAAAGAATAAATTTAGCAAATTATCTTTAACAAATCGAAGTTTTTTATAGATGATTTTTTTACATTTAATACTGATTTATTCTCTGTAAGCGTTTTGTTTGATAAATCATTAATCTTTCTGGTAAAATTAACTTAATATTTCACTTAAATAATGTATAATATTAAATGACTTAGGTTTTTGAAAGAGGTTTTTATGAAAGTTATTGTAATCGGCGGAACTGGTCTTTTAGGTTTAGCTGGAGTAAAAGAGTTAATAAAAAATAAACATCAGGTAAAATCTATTTCGTTAGAAGACTCTGCGAATTCTTTAACTTTGCCTAAAGAAGCTGAGTTTATTTTTGCTGATTACGAACTAATGAGCGATGAAGAAATTAGAGAACATTTTCAAGGGTATGATTCCTTAGTCTTTGCTTCTGGAGTTGATGAAAGATCAGAATACAAAGGTGATTTGCCTTTAAACGAGTACTTGAAAACAAAAAATATTACCCCAATGGTTAGGCTAATTAAAATCGCCAAGGAATTAAAATTTAAATCGGCAATCATTCTTGGTTCTTATTTTACATATTTAGATCGTCTATGGGAAAATCTCTATCTTTATGAAACTCATCCCTATATCAAAAATCGTTTAGATCAAAGTAATGAAGCTTTTAGTTTTTCAGATAAAGACTTTGCGGTAAGTGTTTTAGAAATCTCTTATGTTTTTGGTACACAACCAGGTAGAAAACCAGTTTGGACTTTTTTGGTAGAACAGATTGAGAGAATGAAACTTTTTACCTTTTATCCTAAAGGCGGAACAGCGATGATAACTGTAAGTCAGGTAGGTCAAGCCATTTCAAAATCTGTTGAAACAGCTAAAGGTGCTAAAACTATTCCCTTGGGTTATTATAATTTAACTTGGAAGAAAATGTTAAAAATAATCCATAAAGCTATGGGATATAAAAATAGAAAAGTCATTTCACTTCCTAAATTTGTCTATAAATTAGTTATGTTAAGATATCACCGAAAATATCTTAAACTTAATATTCAGTCAGGATTAAATTTAAAAGCCTTACCAGAAATTATGACAAGGAAAGCGTATATCGATAATCATTATTTAAAAAACACTTTAAAAGTTAAAGATGATGATTTAGAAAAAGCAATTAAAGATTCAGTTATTCTAAGTCTTGAGTTCGTTAATGGGTATGGTAATATATATGAAATGAAATAACAATAGTGAAGAGTTTAAATACTTTTCACTTTTTTATTTATTAATAACTTATTGAAATAAACCATAAATTCCGCTAAAATGTAAAATAGTGTAGGAGGAATATCAATGCAAGATAATAAAATTAGCGGTAGAATTTGGTTTGTATTCATCATTTTTGGTCTAATCGGTCAAATGGCTTGGACGATAGAAAACATGTATCTAAATGTCTATATTTATAAAACAGTTACTCATGATCCTGAAGCCATAGCTATAATGGTTGCGCTTAGCGCGATTATCGCCACTATAACCACACTTACTATGGGCGCTTTATCTGACAGCCTTGGCAAGAGAAAAGTCTTTATGACTGTCGGTTATATGATTTGGGGGATATCCATTGTTGCTTTTGGATATATCAACAAAGAAAGTGTTGGAAATATTTTTCCAAACGCTAATGTAGTAGTTTTAACTTTATGGATTATTATTGCCCTCGACTGTTTAATGACTTTTTTAGGTTCAACAGCGAATGACTCAGCTTTTCAAAGCTGGGTAACCGATGTTACAACACCTAAAAACAGAGCTAAAGCTGAAGGCTTAATTGCGACCATGCCACTTTTAGGTATGTTGGTGGTCTTTGGTTTCTTAGATGGGTTTACCCAGAATTCACTTTGGAAAGAGTTTTTCTGGATTGTTGGAATCATCGTTTTTGTTTCCGGTATTTTAGGGTTATTCTTAATAAAAGATAACCCCAATCTGGAGTTAAAAAAAGATAAACATTATTTTAAGGATTTAATTTATGGATTTAAACCAACGACAATTAAGGGAAATCCTTTGTTATATGTTGTTTTTATTGCTGTGGCAATCTTAGGTATTGCTCAACAAATTTTCATACCCTATTTTATTATCTATTTTGAGTTCTTTATTGGCTTGACTGATTACGCTTTGCTTCTAGGCTTGGTATTAATTTTAGCCTCAGTTATGAGTATTGTTTTCGGTAGGATTATCGCAAAGAAAGGTAAAAAGAAATTCTTATTTATTCCTGTTGCTTTATATATAGTCGGAATGTTTGTAATGTATGTACTTGGAATGACTATCAAAGACAACTTAACCCTTACCTTTATTTTAACCGTTTTTTTTGGGGTTTTAATGATGGGATCTTACCTTGTCAGTATGGTGGTTTTAAATGCTCTTGGTAGGGATTTGATGCCAAAACAACATGTGGGTGTTTTTTCTGGAATTAGAATGGTCTTCTTCGTTTTGATTCCCATGGTAATTGGCCCCTTCATTGGTTCAATGGTCATCAAAAATAGTTCTTATACTTATGTTGATGAGTTTAATGTAATTCAATCAACACCAACACCGGGAATTTTTCTTGCTGGTTCTATTTTTGCAATTCTAGCATTTATACCAATTTATTTCATCAACAAAAACATCAGCGCTCATATTGAAGAGGAAGTCTAATTTATACTAAGGAGTTTTGAAATAATGAATGATTTAAATGAAAACAATATACCCTTAAGTCAATACCCTAGACCACAAATGAAAAGAGAATCATTTATTAATCTTAATGGCTACTGGGACTTTGCTAAGGAAAAGTCAAAATCTAAGCCGGTATTTAACAAAAAGATTCTCGTTCCTTTTTCACCGGAAACTAAATTATCAGGTATTGAAGAAAGAGTAGATCCTGATGATTATATCTTTTATCGTCGTTTAGTAAAACTACCAGAAAATTTTAATCAAGGAAAAGTTATAATTCATTTTGGTGCAGTCGACCAAGTTTCAGAACTATTTATAAATGATAAGTTTGTAATAAAAAACACCAATGGCTTTTTACCATTTAGTGCTGACATTACAGAGTATATTATTGATAATGAGTTTGAAATCCGTTTAATTGTTAATGATTTTACCAATACTAAATCAAATTTAATTGGTAAACAAAGACTAAAAAGCGGCGGGATTTTCTATACACCCCAATCAGGAATTTGGCAAACAGTGTGGCTTGAATCTGTGCCAGAAAATTATCTAATTGATTTAAAAATCACTCCATTATTCGACAAAGAATCTGTAAAATTAGAATTTGAAGTCAGTGGAAATGAAAATGTTGAAATTGAAATCCTGGATGGAGATAAAAGCCTCAATGAAGTAAAAACTGCTTCGAAATCGATAGAAATTGAAATCCCAAATATGAAACCTTGGACACCTGAAAGCCCATATTTATATAACTTGAAAATTAAGTATAGCAACGACTTAGTAGAAAGTTACTTTGGAATGCGAAAATTTGAACATCGAGTTGATAACGAAGGGATTCACCGGTTTTTCTTGAATAATAGACCATATTTACAAAATGGTGTTTTAGATCAAGGCTATTATCATGATAGTCTCTTAACACCACCAACTGATGAAGCGATGATCTATGATATTCAAACTATGAAAGACTTGGGATTTAATCTCTTGAGAAAACATATAAAAATTGAGCCTTTGAGATGGTATTACTACTGTGACAAGTTAGGAATGTTAGTTTGGCAAGATATGATTAATGGCGGAAACCGAAAAGACATCTTCTTTCATGGCTTTTTAGCAAATATCGGAATCCATTTAAACGACAAATGTTACTGTTTATTTGGACGAAAAGATAAAATTGCTAAAAAAGAATTTATTGATAATTTAGTAAAAATGGTTTACTTATTAAAAAATGTTACATCGATTTCCACATGGGTACCATTTAATGAAGCTTGGGGACAATTTGATGCACTTAAAATTGAACAAATTGTTCGGGGTATAGATAACCAAAGACTAATCGACCATGCAAGTGGTTGGTCAGATCAATC
>JBAYQC010000003.1:0-28119 GCA_041677365.1 Candidatus Izemoplasmatales bacterium
GATTCAAGAGCAGTTCAACTATTTGCGATATAATTTACATTTACCTGAGTTCATTGTAAATAACATGTACATTTTAAAAGGATTGAACTTCTCATATACAGAACCTTTTACTGGCTACTATCATCCAACCTTTTTCTATGAATCTTCTTTGAATATTATTGGTTTCGGAATAATGTTAGTTTTAAGAAGATGGAAAAAAGTACATTTTGGTGAGTTATTATCATTCTATTTAGTTTGGTATGGTGGCGTTAGGTTATTGATGGAAACCATGAGAACTGATCCACTTACGTTTGAATTATTTGGAACGACTTTTAAAACACCGGTTGTTACATCAGTAGTAATGATTATAGCGGGAATTTTATTGTCAATTTATATTCGTACAAAAAGAAAAGGAATGGACTATTCACAGGCTAAAAATCCTTGGTTTTAAAAAAAGAAAGTTAGGCGAGTAAGATGTCTTTTTCCAGTAAAATTAAATCTGAATTACAATCGTTAAAACATTTAAATTGTTGCAATAAGGCTGAATTAAGTGCAATGTTGCATATTAATGGATCAATTGAAAAAAGTGCTAATAGTATAAGCATTATTTTTCAATCTACCAATAATGCAGTTGTAAGACGATTTATGCATTTGGTAAAACAACTTTATGATATCGAAATGACGATTTTAAAGAAAGAAATGAAGAAACTTAGAAAGCATGACTTGTTTGTTATAAAGATAGAGGATAAAGTTGATTATTTATTAACTGATTTATCTTTAATCAATGAAAATGCTATTTTCTTTCAGGATGTAGATGAATCATTGATAGAAAGAGAATGTTGTAAAAAAGCTTATTTAAGAGGTGTATTTATGGCTTCGGGTTCGATAAATTCCCCGGATACTAGCGCTTATCATTTAGAGATTCAAACATTTTCACTTAAACAGGCTGAAGTTATTCAAAGTATTTGCGATGAGTTTAGCCTAAACGCTAAGATTACTAAGAATCGTCGGGGTTTTATAGCATATATTAAAGAAGCTGAGAGAATTGCTGACTTTCTAAGGGTAATTGGTGCGAATAATTCTTTATTTGAGTTTGAAGATTCACGAATTAAAAGAGATTTTAAGAATTCGATTAACCGAGTAATCAACTGCGATATTGCCAATGAAAAGAAGGCTATGGATGCTGCTAATAAACAACTGGAATATATCAGGATTATCGAAACAAAAAATATTAACAATCTATCTAAAAGTGTTAAAGAAGCAATTTTTTTAAGAAAAACTTATCCTGAAGCTAGTTTATCTGAGCTTTCATATGTCTCAACGGAGCATTTTGATAAAGCGATTTCAAAATCTGCTTTAAATCATCGCTTTAGAGCAATCAAGGATATAGCAAATAAAATTCTTATTGAAGAGGGAAGAAAATGATTAAGAGTATCGGTGTTGATATTTGTAAAAATAGCCGGCTTAATGAAAAAATTATTAATAAGATACTTACAGATGAAGAAATTATTAAATATAATAGTTTCAATAGTAGTGAGAGAAAGAACACTTATCTTGCAGGGAGGTTTGCGATTAAAGAAGCTTTAATTAAGGCGTTTTCGAAAGTGGACATGGTATTTTCATTTAGAGATTTTACAATCTTGAATGACGAATTTGGAAGGCCGTTTTTAAAAAATGATTATTCCTCTTTGTTTAGAGTTCACTTGACATTATCGCATGAAGAAGATTATAGTGTGGGATTTGTAGTTATTGAAAGTCTTAATGAAAAGATTAAATAAAATAAATCTTGCAAATTATAGAGAAATTAGTTAAAATTAAAATACTGAGGTGAAAAAATGGCAACTTACAAAAAAGGATATAAAAAACAAAATACTGAACTTATGTTATTGAAGACAATTATTGCGATTATCGCATCGGTTGTCTTAATAGTAGCGATAGCATTTATCTATGACGCTTTAACAAAATGGAGTAATTATTCATCTTACCCAAGTATCGAGAACTATGAAGATGTTTTTGAAATGAAAGATGAAGATGAAAACGAGATTATGGATTATGTTATTTACATCTATTCAAATAATTCTGAAACTTCTTCTAATATAAAAAAAGATGTTTTGAAATTAGGTAGAAGTATCAATAAAGAAAACGATATGTTTTTCTTGATTGATTCAGGCAATATTACAAGTGATGAAGAAGCTGAGTTTGGTGAAGAAGAATTCTTAGATACTATTAATAGAGATCGAATCTTAACGCCAATGATAGTGGTAGTAAATGATGGAGAGTTCCATCAAGCATATTACGGTTCAACTGATGTTTTAGAAACTCTGGAATCAATTGAGGACGGGACATACGAACCATTTAACTAATTTAAAAATTTAGAGCCAAATTATGGCTCTATTTTTTATTTTTTTTGTTATTTATGGTAAAATATAGTAAGAGATTTCACAAGGAGAATAACTATGGATTATATTAATGATGAACTAATTAAACAAGTTGCAAAAAGTCAAAACATTACGGTTAAACAAGTAGAGACGGTTTTGGAATTACTTGCTGAAGGAAATACGGTTCCTTTTATCGCTCGTTATCGAAAAGAAAAAACGGATTCTTTAGATGAGGAACAAATCCGATCAATTCAAAAAGAGTATGAATATGGAAAGAATCTTCAAGATAGAAAAGAAGATATTATTCGACTCATTGATGAAAAGGGTATGTTAACCGATGAATTGGTTAAAGATATAAATGATTGTACAAAATTGGTTGATTTAGAAGATATTTACAGACCATTTAAAGAAAAGAAGAAAACTAAAGCGACAGAAGCTATTAGAATGGGATTAGAACCCTTAGCTAATGAGATATTGACTTTCCCTAAAGAAGCAAATCTTAATAAAATGGCTGAGCCATTCATCAACGAAGAAGTAGAAAATATAGAACAAGCATTAGCTGGAGCGATGTATATAATCGCAGAAACAGTATCAGATAATGCAGATTATCGTAAATGGATAAGAAACTATACTTATAAAAACGGAAAAATTGTCACAAAGATAAAAAAAGATGCAGAAGATAAATATCAAACTTATAAAAATTATTACGATTATGAAGAAGCATTAGGCAGGATTAAGTTATATCGTATTCTAGCAATTAATCGCGCTGAAAAAGAGAAAATAATTACAGTAAAAATTGATGTTGATACTGATGATATTTTTAAGTATCTTAACAACAAGGTTATTGGAAATAATATTTCTCCAGTAAATAATTTAGTTGAAGAAGCTTGCATCGATGCATATAAACGTTTAATCAGCGGTTCTATATCTAGAGAAATTAGAAGTGATTTCCAAGAACGTGCTGAAAATCAAGCTATTCATATTTTTTCTGAAAATTTAAGATCTTTATTATTACAACCGCCACTAAAAGGCCAAATGGTTTTGGGGATTGACCCCGCTTTTAGAACCGGTTGTAAATTAGCAGTAATTGATCCTTTCGGTAAGTTTATCGCCAAAGACGTTATCTATCCTCATGAAGCTTATGTTGGCCAAAACGTCAACCCTAAACAGGTTGAGGAAGCAAAGAACAAGACAATTAATTTGATTGAAAAGTTCAAAGTAGATATCATTGCGATTGGTAATGGTACGGCATCAAGAGAGACTGAAAGTTTTGTTGCTAAACTCTTAAAAGAAACTAATCGTAAAGTCAAGTATGTTATTGTAAATGAAGCAGGAGCTTCAGTATATTCAGCTTCTGATTTAGCAAGGGATGAATTTCCAGATTTTCAAGTAGAAGAAAGGTCAGCTGTATCAATCGCTAGAAGAATGCAAGATCCTTTAAGTGAATTGGTAAAAATTGATCCAAAATCAATTGGAGTTGGTCAATATCAACATGATGTCACTCAATCAAAATTAAGTGATTCACTGGATTTTGTTGTTTCAACAGCAGTTAACCAGATTGGAGTAAATGTAAATACTGCCTCACCGGCATTATTGCAATATGTTTCAGGACTTTCAACGAAAGTCGCAAAGAACATAGTTGAAAAACGAGAAACTTTCGGACCATTTAAAAACCGTAAAGCTTTAATGGACGTTCCTAGTTTAGGAGCTAAAACTTTTGAACAAGCTATTGGTTTCTTAAGGATATTTAATTCGGAAAATCCTTTAGATAAAACTCCAATTCACCCTGAAAGTTATGATTTAGCATATCAAATCCTTGGTTACCTAGATTTGAAACCTGAAGAAATTGGTAGTGATAAATGTAAAAAAGCTATCGATAAAGTTAATAAAACAAAATTAGCTCAATATTTTGAACAAAGTGAAATTCTTATTGAAGATATTTTGTCAGCATTTCTATCCCCTACAAGGGATATTCGTGATGATTTTCCTCAACCCTTACTTAAAAGTGAGCTTTTAAGTTTAGAGGATTTGAAGGTTGATATGGAACTTCAAGGAACAGTTAGAAATGTTGTTGATTTTGGCGCTTTTATCGATGTTGGAATTAAAGAAGCTGGTTTAGTTCATATTTCTAAAATGGCAAACTCATATGTCAAACATCCTTTAGATGTCGTTAGTGTTGGAGACATTGTTAAGGTTTGGGTTGTAAGTGTTGACATTGACAGAAAGAGATTGCAATTAACAATGATTAGTCCTAAAGAAATACCAGCTTATATAAATTAATTACTAGTCACTTGCAAAAACGGATAAAATTATATAAGATTATCATATAAAACTTTATTAAGGAGGTTTTAAAATGGCAAAAGCAAAATACGGATATGGTTGGGCTTTGAAATGGGTATTAGCTGCTATATTAGTGGCCGTAGGTATATTCATGGCACTTAGCTCAGATATCGTTTTTATTATTACTGGGATTGTAGTTGTTTTATTTTCTGTTTTTAGAGTATACCCACTTTTAAAAACATTAAACAAAGAAGTTTTAAGAACTGTTAATTTAATTGAAATACTCGTGGATTTAGTTTTAGGCGGTATTATGATTTACGCCGGCTTTAAAGCTAATGCTAATGGGGGAACACTTGATCCTACATGGAATAGTTTATACCGTTGGTTCCTAGGATTCTTCTTCTATGTGAGAGGATTAGTATTCTTTGTATCAACAACGTTTTTTGAAGAAAAAACTGAGATTCCTAAGTTTATTTTCCATATCATCGCCTTAAGTTTAGGTGTTGTTTTCGCAGTTTGGAAAGAATTTGAACCAAAAACTTTAGGCTGGATTTTCTTATTTGTTTCAATTGGTGGAGCTGTTTATTTAGGATTTGATGGTTATGGTGGTTATCGTAAATACCGTGATTACTCTAAATCAATTAACACACCTAAGGAAAAACAAAAAGATTCTAAAGTGGAAAAAGAATTACCTAAACCAATAGAAAATGAAGTAGAACAAGAAGAAACTTACATAAGTTAAAAAATTGTTGACAGTTGGTTAATAATTTAGTAATATTAAATGGCTGGCTGTCAAAGATTTGGAGTAATACTCAAGTGGCCGAAGAGGCGCCCCTGCTAAGGGTGTAGGTCGGGAAACCGGCGCGAGAGTTCGAATCTCTCTTACTCCGCCAGTATATAAAATAAACGCTATATTTTCGAAAAATATAGCGTTTTTTTATTGTTTATTTATTAGTATGTGTTTTTAAGAATATCTTGAACCTCATCAGGTTCTTCATCTTGCGCTTTTTCTTCTACAATAATTATTTCTTCTTTAACTTCAGAAACTTCAGCCACAACTATGTCTTCTGTTTTAGCCGTTTCATCCGTGGTTTCTTCTAGTTCATCACACTCTTCTTTATCAACAAGAGCGACAGTCTTAACTAAGTGGTTATCAACTAGATTGATAATCTTAACTCCTTGAGTAGCACGTTTTGTGATTGAAATTTGATCAATTGGAGTTCTAATTATTATTCCCTTATCTGATACAACTAAGAGATCTTCATCGCCATTAACTGAAATTAGTTTAGCTAAAGGACCATTCTTTTCCGTAACATTTAGAGTTTTAACGCCCTTACCACCGCGTGTTTGCAAACGATATTCATCAACTTCAGTTCTTTTACCATAGCCGTTTTGAGTTATAGCAAGGATTTGTGTTTGTTCATCGGTTACTGGAGATACTCCTACGACGAATTCTCCATCATTTAAGTTAATTCCTCTAACACCTGCAGCGGTTCTTCCCATGTCGCGAACATCATCTTCACGGAAACGGATAGCTTTACCGTTAGAAGCGCCGATTATAATTTCTCTGTCACCATCGGTAAGTTTTACTGAGTGTAAATAATCACCATCTCTTAAAGTAATAGCTTTAATACCATTAACTCGAATATTCTGGAAATTCTTTAAACTTGTCCGTTTTACAACACCATTTTTGGTTGTGAAGAATAAATATCCAGATTCAAAGTCTTTGATGGTAGTTACTGCAGCTAATTCTTCTCCCTCATTAAGTTCTAATAAGTTTACGATTGGGAGGCCTTTTGAATTTCTACCAAAGTTTGGAATTCTGTAACCTTTCATCTTGTAAACTCTTCCTAAATTAGTGAAGAAGAGCACATAATCGTGAGTTTTAGTAAATACGATAGAATCAATAACATCATCCTCGTTAAGATTCATTCCTGTTTTTCCTCTACCACCTCGGTTTTGAGCCCGATAAACATCAATGTTCATTCTCTTAACATATCCGTTGGTAGTGATGGCGATAATCACGTCTTCATTAGGAATTAAATCTTCGTCTTCGATGTCAAAATCTCCGAATAAATCAATTTCTGTTCTTCGTTCATCACCGTATTTTTCTTTCATTTCTAAAGCTTCATCAATTAGTATTTGATCTTGTTTTGTTCTATCTATTAAGGTTTCTTCTAAGTCAGATATACTTTCATTTAATTGAGAAACTTCTTGTTCAATCTTTTCGCGTTCTAATCCAGATAATCTTCTAAGTTGCATTTGTAGAATCGCTTTTGTCTGTAGTTCTGAAAGATTGAAAGCATCCATTAATTTACTTTCGGTATCATCATAAGACTCACGAATTATTTTGATTACTTCATCAATATTATCAAGGGCAATAATGAAACCTTCTAGTAGATGTAGTCTTTGTTTTGCTTTGTCTAAATCGAAGTTAGTTTTTCTAATCAAGACTTCGATTTGGTGATCATAGTAATGTCTAATCATATCGATAAGGCCTAAAACAACAGGCTTATCGTTAACTAACGCTAACATGTTTGCGCCGAAAGTAGTTTGTAGTTGAGAATTCTTTAGTAAGTTGTTAAGGACAACTTCGGCATTGGCATCACGTCTTAATTCGATAACGATTTTCATACCTTTACGACTTGATTCATCACGTAAATCAGTAATCCCTTCAACTCTTCCTTCTTTAGCAAGATCAGCTATTCTTTCGATTAAAGTCGTCTTATTAACTTGATAAGGTATCTCCTTAACAATAATTTGTTTTTTACCATTAGCTAGTTCGATAATTTCTGTTTTTGCTTTCATTCTAATGGATCCCTTACCAGTAGAATAAGCTGATAATACACCAGATTGTCCAAGGATAATTCCGCCTGTAGGAAAATCTGGACCCTTTATAAACTCCATAATCTCATCTAACTCAATTTGCTTGTTATTAATGTAAGCAATATATCCATCCAAAACCTCATTTAAATTATGTGGTGGGATGTTTGTTGCCATGGCTACGGCAATACCACTTGACCCGTTGATTAAGAGATTTGGTATTCTCGTTGGTAATACTTTTGGTTCAGTTTCAGAACCATCGTAATTATCCATAAAATCAACAGTATCTTTTTTTAAGTCTCGTAAAATTTCTTGAGTAATTTTTTCCATCTTAGCTTCAGTATATCGCATAGCTGCTGGTGGATCTCCATCGATAGAACCAAAGTTACCATGTCCGTTTACTAAAGGATATCTTGTGCTAAAATCTTGGGCAAGTCTTACTAAAGCATCATAAATAGAACTATCTCCATGAGGATGATACTTACCCATAACGTCCCCAACAATTCTTGCACTCTTTTTAAAAGCTTTATCTGGATATACACCTAATTCATCCATTCCGTAAAGAATTCTTCTATGAACTGGTTTTAAACCATCCCTTACATCGGGAATAGCACGAGCGACAATGACACTCATAGCATAGGAAAGGAATGAGTTTTTCATTTCGTTGGAAAGATTTATTTCTAATACTTTGTCTCTGATATTTTCTGGCATTTGATCGTTAGTTGTTTTAATTTCTTCCATTTTCATTCTCCCTTCCTAAATATCCAAATTCTTAACATATTCAGCGTTTTCATTAATGAAAGTTTTACGACTTTCAGTATCGTCACCCATTAACATGGTAAAAATTAAATCTGCTTCAATAGCATCATCAACAGTTACTTGTAAAAGGGTTCTAGTTTCTGGATCCATTGTTGTTTCCCATAACTGTTCGGGATTCATTTCACCAAGACCTTTATATCTTTGAATTGATGGTTTTCCATTGAGTTCACTTAATATCTTATCCAAATCTTTTTCTTGATAAGCGTATTGAATGCTTTTACCACTTTGAACCTTAAATAGTGGGGGTTGAGCGATATAGACATTACCACTTTCAATAAGCGGTTTTAGATATCTAAACAAGAACGTAAGTAATAAGGTTCTAATATGTGCACCATCAACATCGGCATCGGTCATAATAATAATTTTCTTATATCGCAAACTTGCAAGATTAAACTCATCACCTATACCAGTTCCAAAAGCCTGAATCATTGATAAAATTTCTTTGTTCTGCAATGCTCGATCTAAACGTGCTTTTTCAACATTTAATACTTTTCCTCTTAAAGGAAGTATTGCTTGGAATTCTGAATCTCTGCCTTGTTTAGCTGAACCACCGGCAGAGTCCCCTTCCACGATATATATTTCCGCTTTTTCAGCGTCTTTACTTCGACAATCAGCTAGTTTCGAAGCGAATCCTAATGAATCTAAAGGTGATTTTCTTCTAGTAGCTTCTCTAGCTTTTTTAGCTGCTATTCTAGCCCTTTGAGCCATTAAAGCTTTTTCTATTACCATTCTAGCAGCAGAAGGATTCTCCATTAGATATCTTTCTAATCCTTCGCTCATGATTTGGCCTACAGCTCTTCTAGCATCACTTGATCCTAGTTTTGATTTTGTTTGACCTTCAAACTGAGGATCTGGATGCTTAATTGAGATTATAGCTACCAAACCTTCTCTGGTATCTTCACCCGCTAATGATTCGTCCTTTTTAAAGATATTAGCACTTTTACCATAGTTGTTGAGAATTCTAGTTAATGTAGTTTTAAAACCTTCTTCATGAGTTCCACCCTCGGGATTGGTAATATTATTTGTGAAAGGATAGATGTTTGAAGCATAACCATCATTATATTGCATTGCGATTTCAACAATAATATTTTCTAATTCGCCTTCGAAATACGCTACTGTATCATGAATAGGTTTTTTATCCTGATTTAAGAATGCAACATATTCACTAACACCACCTTGATAGCAGTAGTCCTTGTGAACTATTTTTAACTCATCACGTAAATCTGATATAACAAATGAGATGCCTTTATTTAAAAAAGCTAGTTGTTGAATTCGATTACGAAGTGTTTCAAATTCAAAAACCTGAGACTCTTCAAAAATAATTGGATCAGGTAAAAATGTAACAATAGTTCCGCTAATATCTGAGTCACCTAAACAGACTAATTCTTTCTTTAAGAACCCGTGATCAAATTCAATCAAGTATTTTTTGCTATCCTTATGAATTTCCACTGTCATCCATGAACTTAAAGCATTAACTACAGAAGCTCCAACGCCATGAAGACCACCGGATACTTTGTAAGAATTATGGTCAAATTTTCCACCAGCATGCAAAGTAGTATAAACCGTTTCAACAGAAGGACGTCCAGTCTTCGGATGTAAATCTACGGGAATACCCCGACCATTGTCAGTAACCTTGATGATATTTCCGGGTAGGATTTCTACTTGAATTCGATCACAAAAACCCGCTAACGCTTCATCAACAGCGTTATCGACAATTTCCCAGACTAAGTGGTGTAAGCCTCTTGGGCCAGTAGTACCAATGTACATCCCCGGTCGCTTTTTAACAGCTTCTAAACCCTCTAAAATCTGTATATTACTAGAGTCATATTTATTATCCATTATATCTGTCCTCCTTGATAGTATGATTTTTTACTTTAAAAATTTTTGAATTATTCAAAAAACTTGAATTTATTTCCTTTATATTTGTCGTGGTAATTATTGATTGCATGTCAGTTGAGTTTAAATATTTTACCAACTGATTTTGCCTTAGATAATCTAATTCCGAAAACACATCATCCAATAATATTACAGGTTTAATACTATTTTGGGTAATTAAGATGCTTGATATTGAAAGTATAATCGCCAGAATAATAACCCTTTGCTCACCCTGAGAAGCAAAATCTTTTGCTAGTTCATTATCAATAAAAAAATCATAATCATCACGATGGGGTCCAACTGTAGTAGATCGAAACATTAAATCTTTACTATATCGATCTTTAAGTTCAGCAAGGATATCTTTTTCAATGACAGGATTGTATTTAAAAAATACTTGCTTATCATTAGCAGAAAGATAGTGATGCATCTGAGTTAGTTCTTGATTTATAGCATCAACAAATTTTTTTCTTAACCCAATTATAATTTCTGCACTTTTAGCTAATTGTTCTGTATAGATATCTAAGAGCGTAAAATCTTTACTCTTTTTTTCAGATATTTGTTTTAAAGTCTCATTACGGTTTTTTAAGACTGCTTTGTAATTAGTTAGTTCAATAAGATAATTTCTATCGATTTGTCCAATAATCATATCAATAAAAAAACGGCGATTTTTGGGCGGACCTTTAATTAAATCCATATCTTCTGGTAGAAAAGCTAGTATTTTTACTTTACCCAAGTAATCACTTAGTTTATCGACTTCAGAATTATTTACAATAATCTTTTTACCTGATTTTGAATTTATGATTTTTACATTAAACTTTTTATCTGCGGTTATATTAGCGTTGATTCGATTAAACTCATTGTCAACCCTGATAGTAGCTGAATCATTATTTTTATAAGATTTAGCCAAAGCCAAGAAGTAGATTGCTTCTAAAAGATTCGTCTTCCCACTTCCGTTGTTGCCAATAAAAAAATTAGTATTCTTTCCTAAAGTAACCTCGCTTTTTTTATAGCCACGATAATTAAATAGACTTATATCGTTAATAATCATTTTTTGACTATCCGATAACGGTTTTCATTTATGGTGATAATATCATCAATAAATAATTTCTTCCCGCGACGATTTTCTATTTCTCCATTTACGAGGATAATATTTTCCGACAAAAAGAACTTTACCTCTCCGCCAGAACCGACTAAACTCAAGAACTTAATCAATTGTCCGAGAGTAATAAATTCAGTTTTAATTTTTACATTTTCCATAGTCTCACCATTATTATATTTATATTATATATTATATAATATAATGGCGTTTTTTTCAATCTATTTAATGGTTTTAAAGCATTTAAAAAAGTGCCCTTAGGCACTTTAGTAATTTGAAATTTTTTCGAGGAAATCTACCATGGTGTAAAGCCAATGTTTTTGTAAATTTATTGTATCGAGAATTATTTGAAATTGATTTTTTTCTATCGCAAAACGGAAATCTTTACTAACATCGAGACTACTTTTAAAAATGTTAGCAGCAGCGAAACTTGAAGTCATGTTTTCTGAAAGGGTTAAGGCTACTTTGGTTTTAGTCTCCTTGATTTTTTCAATCTCAAGTAATCTTGAGTAATGTTCAAATAACTTTTCATAAATATAAATTTCTAATTCTACATTATAATCACCAAAACGATCAGTAATTTCTGTTAATAATAACTTTACATCAGAAAGCGATTTTACCGAATTAATTTTTTTGTGCATTTCGATTTTGATAAAATCATCGGATATATAATCTTTGTCAATGAATTTTGAAACATTTGCTTTGATGTTTTTGGTTTTAGTGGGGGCTTCCTTTATGCCTTTAGCTTTAGTTACTTCTTCTTGAAGTATCTGCATATAGGTGTCAATACCCACTGAATCAATAAATCCACTTTGTTCTTCACCTAATACGTCACCGGCACCGCGAATAGATAAATCTCTTAAAGCGATTTTAAAGCCGCTACCTAATTCGGTAAAGTCTTTAATCACCTGTAGTCTTTTATAGGCTTCATCAGTTAATTTTTTTGCTTTTTGATACATCAAGTAGGCATAAGCAATTCGATTAGATCTACCCACTCTACCTCTAATTTGATATAGCTGTGATAAACCTAACCGATCTGCATCATGAATGATGAGTGTGTTTGCATTGGGAATATCTATACCGGTTTCGATGATTGTCGTTGAGATTAAAACATCAACTTCTTTTTCAATAAAATTGTCGATAACTTTTTCTAAATCATGTTTTCTCAATTGTCCATGAGCGATATCGATTCTAGCTTCAGGAACTAAACTTTTGATTTTATCAGCGATAAAATCAATATTATCTACACGATTATATAAGTAAAAGACCTGCCCTTTTCGCGCTAATTCTCTTTCTATCGCATCTCGAAGAATTATTTCATTTCTCTCTAAAACATAGGTTTGTATTGGATAACGGTTTTCTGGAGCGGTTTCTAATATCGATAAATTCTTAACTCCCATTATTGCCATATTTAAAGTTCTTGGAATCGGAGTTGCTGATAAAGACAACACATCAATATTGACTTTGTATTCTTTTATTCTTTCCTTGTGCATAACGCCAAATCTTTGTTCCTCATCGACAATCAACAGCCCTAAATCTTTAAAAATTATATCTTTGCTTAAAATTCTATGAGTTCCAATTATAATATCAACTTTTCCGTTTTTTAAATCAGATATAGTTTCTTTTTGTTTTTTAGGCGTAATAAAACGGTTTAACAAAGCAACATTGATACCATAATCTTGCATCCTATTTTTAAAAGTCTCATAATGTTGTTTTGAAAGAACGGTAGTAGGCGCTAGATATGCTACTTGTTTTTCGTTTAAAACCGCTTTAAAAGCTGCTCTTAATGCGATTTCTGTTTTTCCGAATCCAACATCACCACAAATCAATCTGTCCATTGGTGTCGTTTTTTTCATATCGTGATAGACTTCTTCAATAGCTTTGAGTTGGTCTTTGGTTTCAATATATTCAAAATCACCAGCGAAATCAGCTTCCATTTTAGGGAAGTCTTGAAAAGCAAATCCATTAGCTTTTTCTCTAGAAGCATAGAGATTAATCAATTTATCCGCAATTTCTTGAACTTGTTTACGGACTCTTTCTTTAGCTTTTGACCAATCTTTTCCTCCTAATTTTGATAGTTTTGGTTTGTAACCTTCACTACCGGAGTACTTATGGATTTGATCGATGGCATCTAAAGTAACATAGAGTTTATCTCCGTTTTTGTACTCGATATGGACGTAGTCATTTTGAGTATTGCCAAACTGCATGGTTTTAATTTCTAAAAACTTACCAATTCCATAGTCATAGTGAACGACATAATCGCCTGGAGATAAATCATTGATACTTGATAATCTTTGCGAACGTCGGTAAACGGAAATATATTCACCACGTTTTCTAGATATATGTTTCTTAGTTAAAGCTTGTTCGGTATAAAGCTTGATTGAAAAAGTTCTAGAGATAAAATCAAATACTGAGTTAGAACTAATTAAATAAACCTTACTGTTTACGGCATTATTTAATGAATCTATAGAGTACGGTATGTCAAAATTGTCAAGTTGTTTTCTAAAATCATCTAAGGTTTTTTTATTCTCAAAAGCGATAATATTTATAGATTTATTTAAATCGTTTTTTAACTCTCTAAACAACAAAGTATAGTTATCGTTATAATTAATTACTTCTTCACTGAAGATGGAATAAACATTTTTGAATTTATTCTTATATGCAAAATCTAAATAATCGACTTTTATACTTGGTTTATTAAGCAAATCATTATAGTCATATAGTAAATTAAAATCTAGTTTGGGATAATCATCACTATCCAAATACCATTCTTTAATTTCTTCGATGAGAATTTCGTTCTGTTCGTTAATTCGTTGGTAATCGAGAAAAAACAGCTTTGCATTACTAGCTAAATCAAATACAGTGTAATATTTATCTGTTAAAAAAGGAATGTATCGATTTAATCGATCTAACTCATCTCTGTTTTTTAATTTAGAAATATCAGTTTCAATTTTTTCTAGAGCGCTTTTACTCAATGTTAATGTTTTGGCTCTTTGATAAACATTGTCTACTAACGTTTCTAATTCTTCTTCATTATAAAAAAAGTCAATTATAGGAATAATCTGAAATCTCTCTACGGAATTTATCGACATTTGAGTATCGATATCGAACACTTTAATCTTTTCTAGTTCATCCCCAAAAAAATCTAAACGATATGGATTTTTTGAGTTGGCTGGGAAGATATCAACGATACCACCACGAATTGAGAAGTCACCAATTTTCTCTACGGTATATTCAAACTTATAACCATATTCAATAAGTGTTTCTTTTAACTTATTAATATCATAGTTTTCCCCACTAATGATTTCTGTTATTGATTCTTTCCATTTCTCTTTAGAAAGCATCGGCTTCAACATTCCATAGAGGTTTATTATAATAAGTCTTTTCTTATTGTTTAGGATATTGTTTATTGTATTGATTCTTTCAAGTCGAAACTCAATTGAACTTACTAATAACTCATTTGTTAAGAATTCATCTTGGGGATAAAAACTGATTTCATCTCTTTTTAAAACCGAACTTAATTTATCATAGAGGAGTTGAGCTTTATAAAGATTTGGAGTGATAAGAAAAATTGTATTGTTATGGCTATAGAACAAATCCAAAAGCACTAATAGAGCATTCTCTTCATTGGTATTATTAATATAAACTTCTTCACTTTTTTTATAATGTGAATTAATTGTTTTTAGGGTTGGATCATCTTTAATTAAATCTAAAATTTTTCGCATATACAAATCTCCTTAAACGTGCTTATAGCGAGTTGTTAACTCGCTGGGGGGTTGAATATTTATTTTTTACTTTGGATTTTGTGAGCAATTTTCATTACTAAATGGTTAGGCGTTACTTTTAATAATAATTTTAGCAGCTTCATTTTGAAACTTGGAATTACTAGTCCTTTTCTTTTTTTAAGACCAATCATTATTGATTTTACACAATCACTAACATCGATTCCCTTCATTTTTGGCGAAGCATTAGCGTTTTGATTGAAATTAGTTTTAACGGGACCTGGGCAAACTGTCATAATGTTGATTGGAATTTTTTGTTTTTTTAGCTCATATCTAAGTGCTTGAGAGTAGGAGTACACATATGCTTTGGTAGCTGCGTAACTTGATAACAATGGTGTGGGCAAGAAAGCGGCCATTGAGCTAACATTGATTATTTGACCTTTTTCCATTTGTTTTATTGCTGCTTTTGTCAAATAGTGCAAACTCTTGATGTTAAGATCTATCATATTTAACTCTTTATCAACATCCACAATGTTTGAATAACCGTAGATTCCGAAACCAGCGTTATTAAAGAAAAGATCAATGTTAAGATTTTTTACATCATCGATTAGAAGTTTACAATTGTCTAGAATGCTTAAGTCATATACTTTAACTTGGACATCAATGTTGTATTCTATTAAGTTTTTCTTTATTTCTTTAAGACGATTTTCACTTCTTGAAACCAAGATTAAATCATAATTTTTTTTGGCTAATTGGAAAGCAAGTTCCTTACCAATACCAGAAGATGCTCCAGTAATAATAGCTAACATTTAATCACCCTCACTAACTCTCAAATAAAATTATATCATATTATTATTTTTATTCACATATCTAAGGTACAAAAACCCTTTAAAATTCCTCTCGATAATTGTTGACAACGCTTACATAATTAAGTATAATTACTGTGTAATTGAATAGTCACAGAGGAGCAAAGTATTGGTATCAATCTTATAATATTTTATTTGGGCGGATAAAAGATTGAGAAGGAATATTTTGCCGAAAGATTGGACTAGCCTATAAGTCTAATTCTTGGTATTTAAGCGCACAGTTTAAATATTGCCATTATCATTAAAATGGAGAGCTGTTATATTTTTAAAATATAATGGCTTTTTTTATTATTGAAAGGATGAAAATATGAAAAGTTTAAGCATTAAAGAAATCAGAGTTGGGGATAGCGCAATGACAAGTAAGCAATTCTTAGAACAAGATGTTTTGGAATTTGCTAAGATTTCAACGGATCATAACCCTGCACATGTAGATAAAGAATATGCAGAAAAAACTTTTTTTAAAAAACAAATAGTACATGGTATGTTGGTCGGATCGTTGTTTAGTTCAATCTTTGGAGTGCAGTTACCAGGTCTTGGTAGTATCTACACTAAACAATCTTTAAAGTTCACCAAACCCGTTTATTTTGGCGATATAATTACTGCACAAGTAACAGTTAAAGAAATGAATGAAGAAAGAAATCGCGTTGTTTTTGACTGTGTAGCAAAAAATCAAAATGACGATATAGTAATAATTGGCGAAGCGGAAATCATGCCGCCAAGGAAGGAGAAATAATGAAGGGATTTATCAATGAAAAAGAGTTCAGTGCTTTTCTTAAAGACGGATTAACAATTTCTGTTGGTGGTTTTCTTACTAATGGTACTCCAGAGAAACTAATCTCAATAATTGAAAAGTCAAATGTAAAAGACATAACGATTATTTGCACTGACGGTGGTTATGAGGATAAAGGAGTCGGGAGATTAATCGTCAATAATCAAGTTAAAAGACTGATAGCATCACATATTGGAACTAATCCTTATGTGGGAAAACTCATGTCAGAAAACCAGCTAGAAGTGGAACTAGTTCCTCAAGGCACTTTAGTTGAAAGAATTAGAGCTTATGGAGCTGGTTTAGGTGGGATTTTAACACCTACTGGTGTAGACACTATTGTTGAAGAGGGAAAACAAGTTGTAGAAGTTAATAAAGTTAAGTATTTACTAGAGTTACCTTTAGGAGCTGATTTAGCTTTGATTGGTGGTGCGGTCGCTGATAAGTATGGAAATTTACAATATCTTCAAACAATGAGAAACTTTAATCCGACAATGGCTACGGCCGCTGACTTAGTTGTTGTAGAACCAATAAATATCGTTGATGAAATGAATCCAGAACATATTATTACTCCTTATCCTTTTGTGGATTATATATTGGTAGGTGAAGAAGATGAATGAAAAAGAAATAATTGCCGCTAGAATCGCCTTAGAATTAGAAGACGGTGATTTAGTTAATTTAGGAATTGGAATACCTACCTTGGTTGCTAATTATGTTCCAGAGGAAAAAAGAGTTACTTTTCAGGCTGAGAATGGAATTATCGGGCTTGGTCCTCTAACAGAAGAAGATACCTATATAGTTAATGCCGGAGGAATGAAAGCAAGTATATTACCGGGTGGAGCTTTTATCGATTCGATAACTTCATTCACTTTCATACGCGGAGGACACATAGATATTACTGTTTTAGGTGCTTTAGAAGTAGATCAAGAAGGTTCAATTGCTTCTTGGATTATTCCGGGAAAGAAAGTGCCAGGAATGGGAGGAGCAATGGATTTAGTAACTGGAGCTAAAAGAGTTATTATTGCTTTGACTCATACTAACAAGGGAAAACCAAAGATATTGAAAAAATGCAGACTTCCACTTACCGCTGCTCATCAAGCAGATTTAATTGTAAGTGAAATGGCAGTAATGAAAGTGGAAAAAGATGGATTACATCTTCTAGAGGTACATCCAGATTATACAGTTCAAGATGTTATTAATTCTACAGAAGCAGATTTAATCATCGGTGATGTTAAAAGAATGAGAGGAGTTTAATATGAAAACAACTTTTAAAATTAGAATGTCAAATCAAGATGCACATTATGGTGGTAACTTAGTTGATGGCGCTCGTGTTTTAGCGCTCTTTGGTGATGCTGCTACTGAATTGTTGATTCGTTTAGACGGTGATGAGGGCTTGTTTAGAGCTTATGAGTCAGTTGATTTTTTAGCACCAATTTTTGCGGGAGATTTCTTAGAAGTAGAAGCAGAAATAATTGAAGCTGGAAATACATCCAGAAAAATAGCTTTTAACTGTTATAAGATTATTCAAGCAAGACCTGATATTTCAGCAAGTGCTTGTGATGTTTTAGAAGAAAAGATTCTAACTACTAAAGCGATTGGTACTTGTATAGTACCCAAGGATTTGCAAAGATATGATGGATAAGTTAATTATTACTTGTGCGATAAGTGGAGCTGAAGTAACTAAACAACATAATCCAGCAGTACCATATACTGTTGATGAAATGGTTGAAGCCGCAGAAAGTGCTTATAAAGCTGGTGCCTCAATCATTCATTTGCATGCTCGAAACGATGATGGGACACCAACTCAAGATAAAGAACGATACTTAGAAATTTATCAAGCCATTAAGAAAAGATGTCCCGAACTCATTATTCAGGTTTCTACGGGCGGGGCTGTAGGCATGTCAAGAGAAGAACGTTCTCAAGTTTTAGATATATTACCAGAAATGGCAACTTTAGATTGTGGTACACTAAATTTTGGTGGTGATGATATTTTCGTTAACACGGAAAACGACATCATTTATTTCGCAAATAAAATGAATGATTTAGGTGTACGTTATGAAATGGAATGTTTTGAAAAAGGACATATTGATTTAACTTTAAGATTAATAAAAAAAGGCTACATTAAAAATCATCTACACTATAGTTTTGTTTTAGGTGTAATAGGTGGTATGCAGGGTGAAGAAAGAGATTTTATATTTCTTAAAGATAGCATTCCTGAAGGTTCTACTTACAGTGTAGCTGGTATTGGAAAGTATGAGTTTAGTCTAGCTGAACTAGCTATTAAACATGGTGGTCATGTTAGGGTTGGTTTAGAAGATAATATCTATCTTGAGAAAGGTATACTAGCAAAATCGAATGCTGAGCTAGTAGAAAAAGTAGTTAAAATGGCCAAAAGAGAAGGTCGAGAGATAGCTACACCTCAAGAAACAAGAATGATTTTAAAAATGGGAGGATATAATGAATAAATTATGCAAGTACGGTACTCACAGAGTTATTTCTCCTAAAGGTACCTTGCCGCAATCGGCGGATAAAATAGATAATAATATGATTTGCTATGCAAATGAGATATTAGTAGATGTTGATATTTTGAATATTGATTCAGCTTCATTTACACAAATAAAAAAGGCTTGTGATTCTGACATTTCTAAAATGAAGATTATGATTATGGATATTGTTTCGCAAAAAGGTAAAATGCAGAATCCTATTACTGGTAGTGGTGGAATGTTTATTGGTAGGGTTAGAGAAATCGGTAAAGATTTAAATCTATCGGTAAAAACCGGTGATCAAATCGCTTCTTTGGTTTCCTTATCCTTGACTCCATTAAAAATAGATGAAATTATTGATGTTGATCTTGATAAGGATAAAGTAAAAATTATTGGTCAAGCAATATTATTTGAAACGGGAATATTCGCTAAAATTCCTGATGACTTACCAGCAAATGTTGTCCTTTCAGCTCTAGATGTTGCTGGGGCTGCGGCTCAAGTAGCTAAATTAGTAAAAAAAGATGATACAGTACTGATATTAGGTGCTGGCGGTAAGTCAGGAATTTTATGTACATATCAAGCTAGAAAGAGTGCTGGTAAGAATGGTAAGATAATTGGGTTAACTAATTTATCCTCACAAAAGCAAGATTTAGAAAAACTAGGTATCTGTGATCATATAATTGTCGGTGACGCAACAAAGCCTGTAGAAGTTTATGAAGAGGTAAAACGAGTAGCTCCTGATTTAGCTGATGTAACAATAAATGTCGTTAATGTTGCTAATACAGAAATGTCTAGTATTTTACCAACAAAAAGTTCTGGAACTATTTATTTCTTCTCTATGGCAACTTCATTTACAAAAGCGGCTTTAGGAGCTGAAGGAATTGCTCAAGAGGCAGTGATGATTATCGGTAATGGTTACACGAAAGATCATGCGGATTTTACACTAAATTTATTAAGAGAATCTGATGAACTATACGAATTATTTACAGAAAGGTACGGTGATAAGTGATGAAAAATATTTTAAATGATGCTTATTTAGACCGAAAACAAAAGTATTTTCCCAATGTTAAAAATGAAGAATGGAAAGACTGGCATTGGCAAGTTAGAAATAGAATAAAGTCTGTTGAAGAGTTAGAAAAATATGTTGAGCTCTCAGATAAAGAGAAATCTGATATCAAAAATGTGTTATCAAAATTTAGAATGGCAATAACCCCTTATTATCTTTGCCTAATTAATCCGGACAATCCAAATTGTCCAATTAAGAAGCAAGCTATTCCTTCAATATATGAGATGCACATTGGAGAAAACGATATGTTGGACCCTTTAGCTGAAGATACAGATTCTCCAGTTCCTGGATTAACTCATAGATATCCTGATCGTGTTTTATTCTTAATTACCGATATGTGTTCAATGTATTGCAGACATTGTACTAGAAGAAGATTTGCTGGACAGCATGATTCAAGAATGCCTAAAGATAGAATTGATCAAGCTATAGAATATATAAGTAAAAATCCAGAAATTCGTGATGTATTACTATCCGGTGGAGATGCTTTATTAGTAGCTGATGAAGTATTAGAGGATATTATTAAAAGACTTAGAGAAATTGAACATGTAGAAATAATTCGTCTTGGTACTAGAACACCGGTTGTTCTTCCGCAAAGAATTACCCAAGATTTTGTAAACATGTTAAAAAAATATCATCCTATCTGGTTGAACACACATTTTAATCATTATGATGAAATTACCAGCGAATCTAAACATGCAATTGATTTATTGGCAGATGCAGGTGTTCCTTTAGGTAATCAATCGGTATTGCTTAGAGGTATTAATGATTCAGTTGAAGTAATGAAAACATTAGTTCAAAGACTTGCATATATTAGAGTTAGACCCTATTACATATACCAATGTGATTTATCTTTAGGAATTGAACATTTTAGAACCCCAGTTTCTAAGGGAATCGAAATTGTTGAAGGTTTAAGAGGGCATACATCAGGTTATTGTGTACCTACTTTTGTTGTTGACGCTCCTGGTGGAGGCGGTAAAATTCCTGTTATGCCAAATTATGTTATATCTCAAGCCCCTGGTAAAATTGTATTGAGAAATTATGAAGGAGTTATTTCAACATATTCTGAACCTACTAATTATGAAAATAATGATCATTTTGAAAATGCTGATGGTGTAAGTGCGTTATTGGCAGGAAAAAGGATTTCATTAGAACCAAAAGATTTAGAAAGAAGGAAAAGAACATTAAAGAAATAATGGATACCCTTGATAAATTCAAGGTAATAAGTATAGTAGGTAATACAAAAAACGCAGGGAAAACTACCGTCTTAAATTATTATCTTGAGAAGTTCGACAAACCAATTGGCTTGAGCTCTATCGGTTTAGATGGAGAAGAAATTGATCAAGTTAATTTTTTAGAGAAACCAAGAATTTTTGTTGATAAGGGATACTTTATTGCAACAGCAAGTGAAACTTTAAAATACTTCACCTGTAAATATCAAATTGCTAGAACTACTGGCATCTTTACCTCTATAGGTGAAGTAATAATTGTAGAAGTTACTTCACCTGGGAAGGCTTTAATAGCTGGACCAGCAAAAGTAATTGAGATGGCTAAAATAATAGAGTTATTAAACAATGAGCCCGTAGAAAAAATCATCATTGATGGGGCTTTTTCAAGACAGATATTTTCAAGGTTGAGTCAAGCTACAATTCTAGTAATTGGTGCTAACTATTCTAACGATATGAATGCTGTCGTTAATAATGCCAGGTTAAATATTAAGCAGTTGAATTTAAATGTTATCACTGACGATCGATTAGTAGGACAAAACAATATTTGTTTAATTGACGAAATGAATCAATTAGAGAGATTAGATTATTCTACAGTAATCGGTAATGTAGATGCTTTTTTTAAATTAGATTTTTCTAGGGTTAAGTATGTATACTTTCCTAGGTCAATAACTAATCAATTTGTAGAGAGACTAATCAAAGAAAGACATAATGTTTCTTTTGATATTATCTTAGATTCACCAACTTATCTCCAATTAAGTGATAAAAATTTAGAGAATCTCTTTAAATTGAAATTAAAAATATTTGTTACAAACCCGATCAATTTAGCAGCTGTATTTTATAACCCCTTTTCACCAAGAGGGTATGAATTTTCTAATATTGAATTTAAGGAATGTTTAGAAAAAGCTCTAAAACAAAAGGTTTATAATGTTTTAAAGGATGGATAAAATGAATAAACTAAATTTAGATAAAAGACAAATTGAATCTTGTAGAAGTTATGCAAATGTAATAGCTGAAAACGTACAAAATTTCATAAACAGACATTCTACCGTTAGTGTTGAAAGAACAGTATTAAGATTATTAGGTGTTGATGGAGTTGATGAATTTTCAATACCACTACCTAATAAGATGGTTGATGATGTTGTTAATAACGGTGATATCACTTTGGGTATCAGCGTTTATATTGCCTCAGCTTTAAAAGCAACCAACATGTCTTTGGATAAGTTTGTCGATCTGTATAAGAATAATAATATATCACTAACAGATTATAAACTCTTGAATAGTGATCAAGTAAAAACTGTACTAAAACCGTACTATGAAAATGGTTTAGAGAAAATCAAGGCAAATAAAAAGATTAGAGAAGAGTACTTGAAGAAATATCCAAGAGACAAAACGGATATCTATGTTATTGTCGCTACAGGAAACATTGATGAAGATGTAGTACAAGCAGTAGCTGCAGCTAAAGCTGGAGCTGATATTATTGCAGTAATTAGATCTACAGGACAATCTTTATTGGATTATGTTCCTTACGGAAAGACTACTGAAGGTTTTGGCGGTACTTTTGCAACTCAAGAAAACTTTAAAATTATGAGAGCTGCTTTAGATGAAGTAAGCAAAGAAGAACAAAGATATATTTATTTAGTTAATTACGCTTCAGGACTGTGCATGCCCGAAATAGCATGCTTAGGAGCTCTAGAGCGTCTAGATGTTCTTTTAAATGATAGTATTTATGGAATTATTTTTAGAGATATTAATATGCAGAGAACTTTTATTGATCAGTATTTTTCTCGTTTAATTAATGCTTACTCCGGAATAATAATTAATACTGGAGAAGATAACTATTTGACAACCGCTGATGCTGTTGAAGAAGCTCATACAGTTACTGCTTCTCAGTTTATCAATGAAGCTTTTGCTAAAAAAGCTCATTTAGAGAATAAACTTATGGGTTTAGGCCATGCATTTGAAATTAATCCTGAGGTCGAAAACAGTTTTTTGTTTGAGTTAGCTCAAGCGCAACTAGCTAGAGAAATATTTCCTGATGCGCCACTTAAATACATGCCACCAACTAAACACATCACTGGAAATATTTTTAGAGCTTACCAACAGAATGCAATGTTTAATATGGTAACGACTATGACCAATCAATCAATCCACTTATTGGGAATGATGACTGAAGCAATTCATACACCATATTTGTCAGATCGGTATTTGGCGATTAAAAACGCAAAGATGATTCAAAAAACTATGAAGGATTTCGGTGATGAAATTTCTTATAAACAGAATGGTTTAATTCAAAAACGTGCTCATGAAGTTTTGGATTCTGCTGAAAAACTGCTAAAACAGATAGCTGAAGATGGTATGTTTGAAAGTTTAGCTTCTGGTGTGTTTGCTCAAACAAAAAGAAAAGCAGATGGTGGAAAAGGTTTGAGTGGTGTGTTTGAAAAACATAAAAACTATCTTAATGTTGTTTTAGAAAAAATGGAGGAATCGTTCAATGAGAATTAAACCTTATGGAGATACCTTAAACGATGGTAAAGTACAATTAAGTTTTACGTTACCGGTTTCTAATACTGCTAAAGGAATAGCAGCCGCTAAACTTATTGCTAAAGAGATGGGTCTCATCGATCCAAATGTTGTTCACGCTGAAAGTCTAAGTGAAGATTTTAGTTTTTATATTGTTTATGGAAGTGTAAATAAGAGCATTGAGTTTGATGATATTTTTGTGGAAGAGATTACACAAAAAGCTTTTTCACGAGAAGAAATAGAATCAGTTATAAATTCACAATTTAAACGTAATATTGTATTTGTTGGGGCTTCTACTGGAACGGATGCCCATACAGTTGGTATTGATGCTATAATGAATATGAAAGGTTTTGCCGGTCATTATGGTTTAGAGAGATATGCAGGGATAACAGCTTATAACTTAGGCTCTCAAGTAGCTAATGAAGATTTTGTTAAGGAAGCAATAGAGAAAAAGGCTGATGTTTTATTGGTATCGCAAACAGTAACACAAAAAGATGTGCATTTAAAGAATATGGTTGAACTGGTTGAATTATTGGAAGCTGAAGGATTACGAGAGAAGATTGTCCTTATTGCTGGTGGAGCGAGAATAACTCACGAGCTAGCAAAAGAATTGGGATATGATGCTGGTTTTGGTCCGGGAAGTTTTGCAGAAGATGTAGCAACTTTCGCTATTAATGAACTGATAAAGAGAAAAAAGAGGTGAATTTTTATGGCAATCAATAAATTAGATCAAGTTACTACTAAATATGGAGATTCTGGGTTATCTAAAGATTATGAAAATCGCAGTTATAAAAAAACACATATTTTGTTTGAAACTTTAGGGTCTATGGATGAACTTAGTTCGTTCATTGGTATAAGCTATCATTATTGCAAAATTGAGTATTTAAAAAAGATTCAAATGGATATCCAAAATATTAATTCGTTAATTGCTAGTGAATATAATTCAGATCTTTATAATATTCTTGTTCAAATTGAAGAAAAAGATATTATAGATTTGGAAGAAAAAATCCAAACCTACCTCACTAACAAACCACTTGAAGGACGTTTCTATTTGCCGGGAAGTGAAAAAACAAAGGCGGGAGCTTATATTGATTTTGCTAGAACTTTAGCGAGAAAATCTGAACGAAAAATCAATTTATTTATCGATAGTGAGAAGCGAGAAGATTTGGAATTATCTAAGAAATATTTAAATAGATTAAGTGACTATCTTTTTGTTCTGTCATTCCATGTTTAATTTTAATAAAGTTCTTTGATTTTTTCTTTAAATCTTAATAAGCGTGTGTTATAATGTTATATGTTATAAAAACGCTTACAAAAAAACTCATGGGAGATAATTTTGAAAACAATAGTAATTGGAGTAATAGGTGCTGACGTTCACGCTGTCGGCAATAAAATTATAGAATATACATTAACAAAATCAGGGTATAATGTTGTTAATATTGGCGTATTATCTTCGCAAGAAGATTTTATCAATGCCGCAATTGAAACAAACGCAGATATGATTATGGTTTCATCGCTTTATGGTCATGGAGAAATTGACTGTAGAGGAATGAGAAACAAGTGTATTGAATCGGGAATTGAAAACATCCTTCTTTATGTAGGAGGAAACATTGTTGTTGGTAAACAAGATTTTTCTGAGGTAAAAGAACGATTTATTCAAATGGGATTTAATCGTATTTATCCTCCTGGAACACCGATTGATGAAGCATTAAAGGACATACGTACAGATTTAGGAGAGTAAAATGGCAAATTATTTGCTAGTAGATTTTGGTTCTACTTTCACTAAATTGGTGGCTGTAGATGCAGAAAACGAAGAAATAATCGGTACATCATCGGATTTTACAACAGTTGAATCCGATATTAGTGAAGGTTATCAAAGAGCTTTAGATAAACTCTTTGAAAAAATAGGAAAGAAAGTTAATTTTGAACAAGTTATCGCTTGTTCTTCAGCTGCTGGCGGCCTTAAAATGGCCGCTATTGGTCTAGTTAAAGAGCTTACAGTTGAGGCTGCTAAGCGTGTTTGCTTAGGAGCGGGAGCTAAGGTTGACTTAGTTTTTTCTCATCATGTAAATCAAAGTGAAATTAAACAGATAGTAGATAAGAAGATTGATATAATTCTATTAGCAGGCGGTTCTGATGGTGGGAATTCAGAATCGGTAATTTACAATGCCAAAATTTTGGGTAAAGCGGGAATTAAAATTCCTATAGTTTATGCTGGCAATAAATCCGCACAGGATGAAATTCAAAGAATTTTTGATGAGTATAGTCTCAATGGTTTTATTTGTGAAAATGTTATGCCGAATATTAATGTATTAAATATTTCCAGTGCTAGAGATAAGATTAGAGAAATTTTTTTAAATCAGATTATTGAAGCTAAAGGCATTAAAAAAATTGAAGATGTTATAAATCAAGTTGTTTTACCAACTCCTTCAGCTGTATTAGAGGCAGCTAAACTACTGTCAGATGGATATTTAGATGAAGAAGGATTAGGAGAAATTGTGGTTGTAGATATTGGCGGAGCGACTACTGATATGTACTCGATTTGTGAATCTACAAAAAGAAGTGATGTTATCATTCAAGGTTTGGAAGAACCATTCGCCAAAAGAACTGTAGAAGGGGATTTAGGCATGAGGTATTCTGCACCAGGAATTGTTAAATCACTTTCGGAGCGAGAAATCAATTTCATCAATAAAGAAAAAGGTGTTGACATTGTTTTAGAGGTTAATAAGCGTTATGACAACGTGAAACTTTTACCAGAGAATAATCATGATGAATTTATCGATCAATTTTTAGCGGAAATGTGTGCGTATCGAGCGATGCACAGACATTGTGGAAGAATCAATGAAGTGCTTACGCCGATGGGAAAAGTATTTAACCAAACCGGTAAAGATTTGTCCGATGTTAATTTCGTTATTGGTTGTGGTGGTATAATTATAAACTCGAAGAATCAGTTTAATATATTGAGACAAACAACTAACATTTTAAATAACCACACGGAATTAAGACCTAACAATCCAGAATTTTTGGTTGATCACGATTATATTATGTCAGCTATGGGTTTATTAGCGAAGATCAAACCATTAATAGCCTTAAGAATTATGAAAAAACATATAACTCAAATTAGGGGTAATCAAGATGAAACTAGTAAATAAAAAATTAACTGAAGAGGAATTTCTTGAGCAAAGAAAAGAAGTATTAAAAGCATGGCCTACCGGAGAGGATGAAGCTTTAGACTTAGATAAAGCTGTCGAATTTTTAAGAAAAGTACCTGAAGATAAGAACTTTGCTTTGGTACTTAATAAAGCTAAAGAAAATGGAAACACTTTGATTCAACCACGTGCAGGGGTACCAGTTTTAGACGAGCATATTAAGTTGTTGAATTATTTAGAACAATCAGGAGCTGATTGTTTGCCTTCAACAATCGATAGTTATACAAGACAAAACCGTTATCAAGAAGCGCAAAGAGGTTTAGAAGAATCGGAAGCTTTAAACCGAGCATTATTAAATGGCTTTCCAGCTGTTAATCATGGAGTTAGTGGTTGTAAGAAGGTTTTTGAAAATGTTCATCGACCCTTACAAGCAAGACATGGGACACCGGATGCAAGATTATTATCGGAAATAATCCATGCTTCTGGATGGACTTCAAATGAGGGAGGAGCAATTTCATACAATATTCCTTATGCAAAATCTATCCCTTTGGAAGTTACCATTAAGAACTGGCAATATATTGATAGATTAGTAGGTTATTATGAAGAAAGAGGCATTAAGATTAATCGTGAACCATTTGGCCCTTTAACAGGCACTTTGGTTCCACCTTCAATTTCTAATACCGTAATGATAATTGAAACTTTATTAGCAGCTGAACAGGGTGTTAAGAATATTACAGTCGGTTATGGTATGGGAGGGAATTTAGTTCAAGATGTAGCTGCAGTTCATGCACTTTATGAACAAACCATGGAATATTTAGAAAAATATGGTTATAAAGATATGGAAGTAACCACAGTTTTTCATCAATGGATGGGTGGATTCCCCGCTGATGAGGCAGAAGCTATGGCACTCATCTCTTATAGTTCTTCTGTAGCTGCTTTATCTAAAGCGAATAAACTTATTACAAAGTCTACACATGAATCTGTAGGTATTCCAACAATGGAAGCGAATGGATTAGGAGTTAAAGCTTCTAAATTTATTGTAAATATGTTAAGAGATCAACAATTTTCACA
>JBAYQC010000004.1:0-27130 GCA_041677365.1 Candidatus Izemoplasmatales bacterium
TATCAGAAACTCGATTAATCCACCTAGAGTTTTTCGGATTGATGATATCTTAGCGCCAGGAAACGGCATTAGAGATACTGAATATAAAATCGTTAATGCTATTGATCAGTATCACAATGAAGGCCGACCCACTCAAAACACTAAGGCTCAAGCGATTAATTGTATCTTCCATGAAACTAACCTCTTTATTGAAGAAAACAAACGTTTAATAAAAGTTCCGTTTTTTAAACAGGAACATCAAGTTTTGTTATGCCCTAAAAAAGAAGGTTTTGTAGTAGAAAATATTGAAAATGCAAAAAAAGTCTCAATTATCCCAGAAAAGAGTGAATAAAAATGATAACCCATATGGAAAAAGAAATTTTCCAACAAAAATCATGTTTGGAAAATGCTTATAAAATAAATTTGCCGGTATTAGAAGATATAGCGGCGTATTTAAAACGCAATAAGATTAAATCGGTTATTTTCGCAGCCAGAGGTTCTTCTGACAATAGCGGGGTATTGTTTAAATACCTATTTGAAACGATTTGTAAAATTCCCGTTTCCTTTGCGGCACCGAGTGTAATAACCCTTTATAACAGTAAGATTGACTATAGTTCTTCCTTGGTGATTGGTGTAAGTCAAAGCGGTCAGGCCGCTGATGTTTTAGCGATAATCGAAGAAGCAAATAACCAAAAAGCAATGACGATTACGATAACGAACTACCCTGATTCACCGCTTGCTAAAGCCGGTACTTATCACTTATTTTTAGATACAGGTGAAGAAAAATCAGTTGCCGCAACAAAAACCTTTATGACCCAAATGTACTTACTCAGTCAATTGGTTGGCTATATCGGCGAAAACGAAGAATTAATTACAGATTTAAAAAACTTACCAGATAAGTTAGAGTTCTCTGATTCTGTTTTAGAAAAAATAAAGACAGAAGCTAAAAAATATAAAGAAGTTAATTCAGCCTTTATATTAGGTAGAGGCTATCAATATGCTATTGCTAAAGAATTTGCATTAAAGATGCAAGAAACAACCTATATTCAAGCACTTTCTTATTCAATAGCTGACTTTTATCACGGTCCTTTCGCAATGATATCTAAAGATTCCTTTGCGATAGTTTTAGTCCCTGAAGATGAAACTTATGAAGATGGTTTGAAGATGTTAGAGGCACTAAAAAATGCTGATTCTCAAGTTTTAGCCGTTACTACTGATGAAAATCTTGATGTAAAAGAAAAAATTGTAATCCCTAGTATTTCTAAATATCAAGCGCCATTTATCAATATCTTTGTCGGTCAATATTTTTGTTTAAACTTAGCCCTGACTAAGGGATTAAATCCTGATGAACCAAGGGGTTTAAAGAAAGTAACAGTAACTAGGTAAACGATGGAAAAAGTAAAAATCTTAAAAAATCATCATGACTTTTATTTAAAAGAACTTAAGAATGTTCTTAACTTTTGGTATGAGTATGGCTATGATAAAATTAACGGTGGTTTCTACACTTATTTAGATCAAGAAGGAAAAGTTTATTGTGAAGATAAGTCCATCTGGGCTCAAGGACGCGCAGTCTATATTTTCGCTGAAGCTTACCGTTTAATTGAACCCAATAAACAATGGTTAGAAGTTGCTGAAGCTACATTTTCATTTATGCAAAACCATGCATTTTTAAATCAAGATAAAATGTATTTCAGAATAACTAAAGACGGAAGACCTTTACAACATCGGAGGTATTGGTTTTCTGAAGCGTTCTATATTATGGCTGCCTTAGCACTTTTTCAAGCAACAAATTTAGATAAGTATCTTTTGGAAGCTAGAAGGATTTTTAAAGTAATCAGCGATAAGTATTTAGGAATAAAAGAAATGGAACCAAAGTTTAATCCTAAGAATTATCACTTACAGGATTTATCAAGTTCGATGATTTTTTATAGTATTGCCCAAATGCTTAAGAATATCGATACTGTAAATAAAGAAGCTTACGAACAAGTTTTAAAACTTGCACGTGGTAACATTCTTGAAAAACACTATCAACCAAAGGTTAAAGCGCTGCTTGAGAATGTTACAAAAACTGGAGAAATTGAAGATAGTCCTAAGGGGAGATTAATAAACCCAGGGCATAGTTTAGAATGTGCTTGGTTTTTGTTAGAAGAACAAAACTTAAGTGAAGAAGACTTAAAAAAAGTTATTAATATTGCCCTATGGTCGATGGATAAAGGTTGGGATGAATTAGCGGGAGGAATAAAATATTTTGTCGATGCATTCGACAAGCCTCTTGAACAATTAGAAGCCGATTTAAAACTTTGGTGGCCACATTCCGAAGCTTTAATTGTATTCCTAAAACTATACTTAACTACAAAAACTGATTCTTATTTTGAAATTTATCAAAAAGTTTTTGAGTTTACTAAAACCCATTTTATCATTGATGATAAGGAATGGATTGGCTATTTAAGGTATGACAATACACCACTTTCTCTCATAAAAGGAAATCTATTCAAAGGCCCTTTCCATATTCCGAGAATGTTGATGTTAAATTATTTAGAAATTGATAATTATTTAAAAAATTTAGATACATAAAATTTAATTCTTTCCTTTATAAAACAATCCGATTTGCTTTCGGATTGTTTTTTGGTAAAATGTTAGTTAACAAGGAGAATTTTTTATGGGTGATGATCCAGTTTTACAAATCGGACTTTCGGTAATGATTATTTTAATGCCATTTTTAAGTATAATTTTAAGTAAGAAAAAGCTTAAATATATCTTTATTATTCCTCTAGCAAGTATGATAATTGCTTTTCCGATATTTTTGTTTTTAGTGATCCTTCAAGATTCAACTGTATATTCAAAGTATCTTTTCTATGCATCGATGATTCTTTGGACATCGGGAGGGTTTACGATGGTTTTTTCTTCGATTATTTATTTTAGAAACAAGAAACAAGAAAACTAGTATACAATTTTTGCGAAAATATTAGTTATGGCATTAAAACAAGTTTATATAAATTAATTGATAAAACAGGAGATAGATGTGAAAAAGAAAGCCTTATTTTTACTGATAATTATCTATTTAGCATTTGTTGCATTGGGACTTCCCGATGCAATTTTAGGTTCGGGCTGGAATTTAATCAGAGAAGATTTAAATCTTTCTTTAGGAACCTTAGGAATAATGTCATCGATGGTATGCGCTTTTTCAATCATCGCTACTTATAACTCTCCACGACTTCTCAAACTCTTAGAAACTAAAGTAATTACAATTATCAGTATCACTTTAACCGGTTTGGCTTTGGTTTCAATTGCTTTCGTTAAAGAGTTTTATCAAATGGTAATCTTAGCTATTCCTTTAGGTATTGGTGCTGGAGCGATTGATGTATCGCTTAATAATTACTTAACCAAGCACTACAAAGCGCACCATATGAACTATCTACACTCATTTTATGGTTTAGGAGTTACTCTAGGACCTTCAGTTATGGCTTACACCCTCACGAGCAATTCCTGGAGATCGGCCTATTTAATCGTTGGCGGAATAATATTAGTAATTGCTCTATTTGTACTTTCGTCATTTTTGCTTTGGGATAAAGAAGATAAGACCATAAGAGAAGAAGAACATCTGCATATTAATTTAAAAACGATGTTTTCCAATCCTAAATCACTTCAAAGCATTATGATCTTTTTATTATATGTTCATATCGAATCTTTAATGGGAGTTTGGATAGCGAGTTATTTCTTTATTGTAAAGAGTGTTTCCTATTCAACAGCAGCGCTTTTTACTACAGCGTACTTCTTAAGTTTTACTTTAGGTAGAATCTTTAGTGGGATATTATCGCACCGGATCAATCCTAAGCACTTAGTCTTCACGGGCGAGATAATCATGGTTATAGGCGCAATCTTATTAGTTTTAAATATTATTGATAATCTTTACGTTCAGTTTGGTTTAGTGGTTATAATTGGTCTTGGCTGTGCCCCGATTTTCCCGAATATGATGTATCTAAATAATGAAGTTTTCGAACGCAATCAAATCTCTAAAATGATTAGCTTGCAGATGGCAATCGGTTATATCGGAGTTGGATTACTTACACCTTTAGCTGGACTTGTGTTTGATAAAACTACGATTAAGATATTTCCAATATTTGTGCTTGCGGTAAGTGTTATGTTGTTAATACTTACATTTAGTTATCTGTTTAAGGTTAAAGAGAATAACTTATAAAGAATCGTTAAGAAAAAATTATAAAATATTGATTTTTAAGAAGAAGGAGAATATTTTTATGAATGAGTTATGGAAGGAAAGAGTAGCTTACCAAATTTATCCTCGAAGTTTTAATGACAGCAATAACGACGGAATTGGTGATATTCCTGGTATTATTGAAAAGTTGGATTATCTAAAAGATTTAGGGGTTGGAATAATCTGGTTATCACCAGTTTACAAATCACCTCAAAAAGACAATGGCTATGATGTGTCTGATTACTTGGATATTGATCCGCTTTTTGGGACTTTAGAAGACATGGATAATCTGATAAAAGCAGCGGGAAAACGCGATATAAAAATTATTATGGATTTAGTCTTGAATCATACTTCAGACCAACATATTTGGTTTCAAAAGAGTAGAGAAGGAATTGAACCATATAAGGATTACTATATTTGGAAAGATCCTAAAAACGGTAGTTATCCTAATAATTGGGATTCGATTTTCACTGGACCAGCTTGGAAATATGATGAGTTAAGAAAACAATATTACCTTCATCTTTTTGCTGAAGAACAACCAGATTTAAACTTCCATAACCCTAAAGTAATCGAAGAAATCAAAAACATCATGCGTTTTTGGCTTGAGCGAGGGATCTATGGGTTTAGATGTGATGCAGTTAATGTGATCTATAAGAGTTCATTCAAAGATAGCGTAACTAAGTCAGTTAGAAAGGGTAGAGAATATTATTTATCTCAACCGGGAAATCATCTAATATTAAAAGAGCTCAAAAAAGATGTGCTCGATAACTACGATTGTTTTACTGTCGGTGAAGCTGGGCATGTTGATAAAGAAACAGCTCATCTGTTTTGTGATAAAAAAAGTAAAGAACTAGATATGATCTTCACCTTTGATCATTTAGAAACTCATGAGTATTTGGTTAAATGGTTCAGAAGAAAGTTTAAACCAAAGAAGTTCTTTGAGAAACTATCTTTTTGGCAAAAAGAGTTAGAATGGAATCCAATCTTTTTTGAAAACCATGATCAGATTCGTTCCGTTACCGATCTTGGTAATGATAAATTATATTGGCAAGAATCTTCAAAAATGTTAGCCACACTGTTATTAACCCTAAAAGGGACACCTTTTATTTATCAAGGTGAAGAAATCGGGATGACCAACGCTAATTTTAAATCATTAGCTGAAATTGAAGATATCGAATCACTAAACGGCTTTAAAATGTTAAGAAAATGGGGACTACCGAAGTTTTTAGCAGAAAAGTTTATTCTTAAATCATCTAGGGATAATTGTAGAACTCCTTTTCAATGGAATGATGATAAATATGCAGGGTTTTCTACCACTAAACCGCCACTTAAACTTTGTGACAACTATCAAAGAATCAACGCTGAGTCTCAAATAGAAGCTAAAACTTCGATTTTAAATTTTTATAAACAGCTGATTGGTTTGAGAAAAACAGAGGAAACTTTAGTTAAAGGTGATTTCACAGAATTGCTAATCACAAATCACCTATTTGCTTATGAAAGACAATACCAAGATAAATCTTTAATAATCATTGTTAATTCTAGTAAGAAGAAACAGAGAATTTCAATTAAGGGTGAACTGGTATTAAGCAACTATAAAAGAACTGATTTTAATGGCAATTTATCGCCATATGAGGCCGTTATACTAAGGGAATAATCAGCTGTTCGTAATTTCGGTAAGCGTTACCATATTTTATTTGATTCCGGTAATTAAGTTGACATTATTTGGGTTTAAATGATATATTAATAAAAATGGCTAATTTTATTTACGCTATTAAAAAAATCACTTAAATTTACTTTGTAACAAAGAAAATAATAAGTGATTTAAAAGAAGATTTTTTTTTAATTTAAAATGCAAGGGCTTACAATTTTTTCTCCATTTGAGTGTAAGCGGTTGATTATTTTTGTTAAATAGGTGTATAATGTTACTGGAGACTAGACTTTTTCTTTTTATTTAAGAAATATCTTGTTAAAGTTATCAAGGCTGAAGCCATTAGCAGAATAAACACTTCAAGCCCGCCGAAGTAGAAAAAGGCGTATAAAGCACCGAGAATAAGGAAAGTTGTCCAGATTGGAGTGCATCGATCAGAATGTTTTAAAATTCTAAAAATCGCTATCCATTCAAAGATGACAATCGCCGAGCCAAAATAGACCATAAAGCTTAAGTCGTTAACGTCACTGATGAATTGTTCTAAAAGGATTCTTTCTTCGCCGCTTGTAGTTTCAATTATTGCTTCTAGGGAACCTGGCATAGCTTTATAAGCAACAATAAAGGTTACGATTATGGTGTGAATAACTACACCAAACAAGCCAATAATGAATTCAAATATAGTATTATAATTTTTCAACTTCAATCACCTCTATCGATATTTATTATAGCATAAAATCATTAGGCTTTTGTGTAGAAATTTTGATTTTTGTATTATTGATGTTATATAATTCCTTAATTAAATAAGGATTTCAAGATTATATAAAAGAAAAAATAGGAGGGAAATATGAAAAAAATTATCACATTAGTACTAAGTATGGCTATTGTTATTACATTAGCTGCTTGTAGCGGTTCAAGTTATGATGTTTACATCTATTCTAATAAGGCCGAAACAAGCGAAACGCTACCTATCCTTATTCAAGAATGGGAAGCAGACTATGAAGAAAGAACTGGCAAAGATATTACTGTTAAAGTAGTTGCTGGTGGAGATGACGGTGGGCAATTATTAAGTGCTGACCTTAACTCAAAGAACAAACCTGCGGTTTTCACTACTCGTTTTAGTGAATTGGCTAATCATATTGAAGCTGGTCGTCTAGTTAATTTAGAAACTTTAACTGGAGACTTCAAAACAAAATTAGTTGATACTATCAATGACGCACACAAGTTATCAGTTGATGGTGTAGCTCAATATGGTATTCCTGAAAACGTTGAAGGTTATGGATTTATCGTTAACAAACAAGTCCTAGCTGATATTTTAGACGTTACAGATAAAGATGCTGCATTCGAAATGATGAGAACTGCAACTTATGATGAGTTTGTTGATTTCGTTGAAGCAGTTACAGACGCTATTGGCGGAACAGACACAACTATCACAATCGATGGCGACAGCTACACAATCGATGACGCTAATATTCCAACAGAAATGAATGGTGTATTCGCAGTTATGGGTGCTGAAAACTGGACCTATGGTAATCACGTGTTCAACGTTGTTTACAACTTAGAACAAGATACTATGGCTAACGCTACGCTTCAAACTACAATTGAATTTGCTGGCGCTGAAGCTTATTATGACTTGTTAACTTTAAAAGTTCATAACTTAGCTTCATTAGATGGTAATCCAATTTCTGTTGGACCTACTTTCGCAGCTAACTACACTTATGATGCAGGTACAGGCTTAATCGGTTCTGGAAAAGCATTATTCTTGAAACAAGGTAACTGGGCATACGGTGGTATCGCAGCTACTGAAGGTGTTGAAGAAGCTTACTTAGCAGAATTAGCATTCTTACCAGTAAAGATCGACTTAGATAAAGTTGACTATACTAAGGCTCGTTTTGACAATGCTGCTGAAGCTGCATTTATGAATGAATCAATTCCTGTATTCGTTCCCAACTACTATGCATTAAACGCACAAGTAAGTGAAGAAGAATTAGAATTAGGTATGGATTTCTTATTGTACTTAAATACCAGTGCAAACGGTGTTGAAACTCAAGTTGAAACATTTAGCTTTATTCCTTATTATGGAACTGAAGCTGCAGATGGTACAGAATATGTAATTGAAAACTCATTAGGTACTTCTATTGTTGAATATATGGCAATGGACGCAGTCTATGGTGCACCATTTGATGGTACTCCATCTGGATGGATGAGTGACGATTTAGCAAACTATGTAAAAGAAGAATTCATGTCAGTAAGTCCTTGGGGATCTTACCAAGACTTCATTACAAAAGTAATTGAACCAGCAACACAAGATTTCGAAGACGCAAGAGACTAATTTAAAGGGTTAGGCCTCCCTTCTAAAAAAAGGGGGGCCTTTTCTTTCTTACAAATCCATTGTTAGAAAAGGAGCTTTATATTTATGAATATTTACAAGAAAAATTTCTATTGGATTGTAATACCAGCTATGCTGATATTTTTTGTTGTCATGATCTTACCTTTTTTATTAGGTTTCGCCTATTCTTTCATGCCTTGGAGAGGAACTTATTTTGATCCAAATGAACCAATGTTCATGGGACTTACAAATTATGTTCGACTCTTTTCAAATCCAGAGCTGTTAAGATCTTTTGCTTACACTTTTGAATTGGTTGTAATTTCAATAGTACTGCAAATCGGTTTAGGTTTAGCACTCGCTTTAGCAGTTTCTAAATTAACCTATGGAAAAGGAATTTTCCGCTCAGCATTATTCTTACCAAACTTCATTGGTGGGATTGTTCTCGGTTATATCTTCGCATTTGTATTTAATCAACTTTTCAGTGAAGTTTTATTTACAAGTGAAGATAGTTTCTTCAACTATATGTTGCAAGATCGAAGCAAACATATCTGGGCGATGTCAATGATGCTTGCTTGGCAATCAGTTGGGTATTTAATGATAATTTTCTTATCATCACTAAATTCAATACCAAAACATCTGATGGAAGCGGCGACAATAGATGGAGCAAATAGTTTTCAACGTTTCCGACACGTTACCTTACCTTTATTAATGCCTGCGATTACAATTTCCTTATTTGTGACCGTTTCTGGTACATTTAAAGTGTTCGATCAAAACTTAGCATTGACTAATGGTAATTATGATACAACATTAATCAGTTTGGAGATTTATAAAATCGCAGTCCGTGATTCAAAACATGATTATGGAGTTGCTCAAGCTGCAGCTTTCATCTTCTTTTTAGTCATAGCAGCAATTACAATCTCTCAAGTTGCTTACACTAAGAAACGTGAGGTGGAAATGTAATGAAAATGAAGAAGTTTAAACGTCATCTAAAAAAATATTGGATAGAATATCTACTTTTAACAATTTTAACTGTATTTACACTGGTCTTTTTATATCCATTTTATTTATTGGTAGTTAACTCATTTAAACCGACGAGTTCAATTGACTTAAGTATTATTACAATTGTTAATAATCCAAGTTCACTACCATCATCTTGGAATTTTAAATACATCTTAAATTATATTGAAGTGACACAATATTTCTTAACCTTAACTGTATCTTTAATTGTTACAATCCTAAGTGTTGGCTTATTGAGTGTCGTTAGTTCATTAGTAGCTTGGATGTTAGTTAGAAGAAAATCTAAGACCTCAACTGTTGTCTTCTTGATTTTGGTTGCGGCGATGTTAGTACCTTTCCAATCAATTATGTTCCCGTTGGTAAGAATTATGGATACTTTCTCTCTAAGAAATATTCCTGGTTTAATTTTCATGTATATTGGTTTTGGTATGCCGTTTACGGTATTCTTATACCACGGATTCTTAAAAGGGGTACCAAAAGACTTAGAAGAAGCAGCCTATATAGATGGAGCTAATCTCTGGCAAATCTACAAAAGTGTAGTTATGCCTTTAGTAGCGCCAATCACAGTAACTGCAGCTATACTTAATGCAAAATGGATCTTCAATGACTTTTTGTTACCTTTCCTAATCTTAGGAACAAGAGATGGTTGGACAACCTTACCACTAGCCTTATATAAAGCAAGATCAGCTGCGGGTGGACAATACGGTGCCGGGTATGATGTTATCTTCCCTGGTATCTTATTAAATGTCTTCCCAATCGCGATTGTTTACTTTATTTATCAACGTAAGATTGTTTCCGGAATCTCTGAAGGAGCAGTTAAATAATTAATGTAAGAGACAAAAGACCTTTATTCGTAAAGGTCTTTTTATAATAAAACCAAAAAGATGCCTAAGAGGTGAAAAAAATGGATAAAACCTATAAGTCAAGACTTGATAAAAACCAAGAAGCTTTAGAAAAAACGTATTTCAAAATTTATCAGAAACTAGGGGCTAAAAAACAAGATTTTGAATCATTGTTAAAGATGATGGAGATGCGTTTTAACGATAGAAGTGTTGAGTTAAAAAAACTTGATAGAAGAGATAAGTTGTGGTATCTTTCGCGAAAAATGATTGGGTATATGGTTTATACTGATCTTTTTGCCGGTAGTTTAAGTAAGTTAAAGGCTAAAATACCTTATTTAAAAGAATTAGGCATCAGTTATGTTCATTTGATGCCATTGCTTAAACCACGAGAAGGAGAAAATGATGGTGGTTATGCAGTGGAAGATTACCTAGACATTGATCCGCTTCTTGGTACAAAGAAAGAGTTTTTTGAACTTCTAGATAGCTTTAGAGCCGCAAAGATTGATGTCTGCATCGACTATGTCATCAACCATACTGCGGATACACATGTTTGGGCTAAAAAAGCTTTAGCGGGGGATAAAACTTATCAAGATATGTATATCATGTTTGATGACCGGACAATTCCGGATCAATATGACGCTTTAGTTCCTGAAGTTTTGCCAGATAAATGTCCTGGTAATTTTACTTATAAAGAAGAAATAAAAAAATGGGTATTTACATCTTTTTCTAGTTTTCAATGGGACCTTAATTTTAAAAACCCATTAGTCTTTGAAAAGATGGTTGATATAATGTTAAGACTTGCTAATCAAGGAGTAAATATGATTAGACTTGATGCGATTCCTTTTATGTGGAAAGAAGTAGGAACGCATTGTCGTAATTTAGGAGAGATTCATGATTTGCTCTATATGATAAATTTGATTAAAGATATCGTTTCACCTTCACTAGCGCTGCTAGGAGAAGCGATAGTTGAACCCCATGAAATCTTTAAATATTTTGGAAGTGATGAAAGACCTGAATGTGGAATTTTATATAATGCTAATTTCATGGTAAATATTTGGAATGGATTTGCGACCCGTGATGTAAGGTTGTTAAATATTGATAACTCTAAGTATTCTCCACCAGCTAATTCTTGTTGGATGAACTATGTTAGATGTCATGATGATATCGGTTGGGGCTTTAATGAAGAAGCGATTTCGAATTTTGGAATGAATCCCTTTTTTCACAAACAATTTTTAATTGATTTTTATAGTGGAAGATTTCCTGGTAGTTTTGCTCTTGGTGAAGTATATCAATATAATGAAGTTTCTAAAGATGCGAGAATTAATGGTACTTGTGCTTCTTTATTAGGATTAGAAAAGGCTATTGATGAAAACTACGTATATGAACAAAACGTAGCAATAAGAAGAATTATGTTAGCACATGCATTAATTTTTTCACACCGAGGGATTCCGCTTATTTATTCGGGAGACGAAATTGCTTCATTAAATGATCAAAGTTATTTAAACGACCCGAAAAAGAAATTAGAGGGCAGATGGGTTCATAGACCTATCTTTGATTGGAAACGGGCTAAAAAGCGAAAGATAACCAATACCTTTGAAGAAAAAATCTTCACTGGTATTAAACATTTGGTGAAGATAAGAAAAAATAATCCACTCTTTGATGGTGATGTAGAAATTAATGTGATTGAAAATTCTGATATTTCGGTGTATGCTTTTTATAAGCAAAGAAAGACTAAACAATTGGTCGCTATTTTTAATTTCTCTGAACATATAAAACAAGTTTCAACTAAACCATATCAAGATGCTGGTTTTAAAGAAAACTTAGTAGACTTATTTACTGGTAGAGTTATTAATTTTTCTCAAGAAGAGCTTCGCTTAGCACCATATGAATTTTTATGGTTAGAGAAATGAGTGATTAAGATATTTTTAAAAGACAAGGTTAAAAGAAGATGAATCATAAACTAGAAAAAGCGAATAATTACATAAGCGAAAATAAAAGTAAAGTTAATCATAAGTTTCGTCATCAATATCATTTAATGGGTGAAGTCGGTTGGATAAACGATCCTAATGGATTTTCGATGTTTAAAGGTGAATATCACCTTTTTTTCCAGTACCATCCCTATTCTGCTAAATGGGGTCCGATGCACTGGGGACACGCTAAATCTAAAGACTTAATTTCTTGGGAACCTTTACCGGTTGCGCTTTCTCCAGTTGGTGATGAAAGTTCACCTGAAGGTGGAACAATTTTCAGTGGTTGTGCAATTGAAAAAGATAACTTACAGTATTTAATATATACAGAAAATTGGCCCAAAAGACAGGTTCAAAGTATCGCTAGAAGTGTTGATGGAATAAACTATGAACCTTTAGCTATTAATCCGATCATCGATACTCAAATGTTGCCAGATAATTCCTCGCCAGCAGATTTTAGAGATCCTAAGGTTTGGAAAAAGGGAGAGTTCTATTATTTAATAGTTACCTCAAGAACATTGAATGATAAGGGTCAGTTATTGTTATATAAATCCCAAGATTTAAAAACTTGGAAGTTTGAATCGACATTAATTGCTCACGGAAGAGATTTAGGTTATATTTGGGAATGTCCAGATATTTTTAGTTTGAGAGAAAAAGATATTTTATTGGTTTCTGCTCAATACTTTCCATCTAAAGATAATGATTTTAATAATGTCCATTCTTCACTTTATTTTGTCGGTGATTTAGATTATAATCAAGGAAAATATGATTTTACTGATTTTAAAGAAATCGACAATGGTTTTGATTTTTATGCCCCACAGACTATCATCGATGATAAAAACAGAAGGATTATGATTGCTTGGATGGCGATGTGGGAAAGAACTATGCCTACCAATGTCTTAGGTCATAACTGGGCAGGTTCGATTACCTTGCCGAGGGTTTTAGATTTAGTTGATGGTTGTTTGATTCAAAAACCGGTAGAAGAGATTAAAAACTACCGGCTTAACCTTGAAGAATTAAATGAAGTAATAAGTAAAGAACAAACAACTGTCTTTAAGGGTGAAGTCTGTGAACTTGAAGTAAAGATAAATAACATTGATGCTTTAAGTTTTGGAATAAAATTATTTCAAGGTGAATTTTGTGAAACTGTTCTTACTTATGATGTGGAAAAAGAATTACTTATTTTTGATCGTAGTAATTCCGGTTATATTATGAAAAGTGAGACTAATAGAGAAAAAGACATCCTGTTGAGAAAAACTAAAGTTCTTTTAGAAGATAACCAATTAAGTTTACAAATCTTCTTAGATAAGTCTAGCGTTGAAGTTTTTATTCAAAACGGGAAAAAAACGATGACTGCTTTGGTATATCCTTTTGACGGTAGTGATCGAATCAGTATTTTTGTTAAAGAAGGCAAAGCTAGGTTCAAGATTAACAAATGGGATTTAAAGAGGTGAAATAAATGGGGAAATTAATTGGAATTGGTGAAGCATTAATTGATTTTTTACCAAAACAAATCGGTGTAAATTTAAAAGCGGTTGAAGAATTTAAACGCGTGGCTGGGGGCGCACCCGCTAACGTGTGCGCGTGCGTGAGGAGATTAGGAACAGAAAGTGTAATCTTAACAAAACTAGGTACGGATGCTTTTGGTGATTATTTGATTGATACTTTGAATGAAGTAGGCGTCAATACTAATTATATTAAAAGAACTAATGCGGCTAATACTGCTTTAGCTTTTGTATCATTAAAAAAAGATGGTAATCGCGATTTTTCCTTTTACCGTAATCCTAGCGCTGATATGTTATTAGAAGCTAGTGAGATTGAAGCTGATTTGTTTAAGAGTGGAGATATCCTCCATTTTTGTTCGGTTGATTTAGTTGACGCTCCTATTAGACAGGCTCATGATCAAGCGCTAAAATATGCTAAAGAAAATGAACTTTTAATCAGTTTTGATCCCAATGTTCGTTTACCGCTTTGGTCAGATCATGATGAATATAAGCGGATTATTAATAAATATATCAACTACGCTGATATCTTAAAGATAAGTGATGAGGAATTTGCGTTTATTACCGGTGAAAGTTTTTCTGAAGAGAGAGTTCTAAAACTATTCCGTGGGAATGTAAAAGTAATAATCTATACTGAAGGTGCTAAAGGCGCTAGAGTTTATACTAGGAAAAACACTTACCAATTTCCTGGTTTTAAAGTCAAGGCCATCGATACAACCGGCGCAGGAGATTCCTTTATTGGAGCGTTTTTATATCAGTTGTTAAAGATGAAATTAACTTTAAATAATCTTGAAACGACCGATTATACGCAAATTATAAAATTTGCAAATGCCGTAGGGGCAATTGTCGCTTCAAGGAAGGGCGCAATTCCAGCTATGCCTAATGAAAGTGAAGTAGTAGAGTTTATTAAAAATAATCAATAGTTAATTTTAAAGCTGCATATGATTTGCGGCTTTTTTTCTTATTAAAAATTAGTATTTTCTTTATAGGTTCATATTGATTGGTTTCTTGTTAAAAGATTTTAAAAACATCCCTAATATTTTGCTTTCTTAATAAATACTTTTACATGATTATATTTTTAAGGTAAGATGCAATTTTCCTTTTTAAAAGATAGATTTTATGTTAAAATAGGAATACAGCAAATTTTTAAGGAGAACGGACATAATTATGAAAAAACTTAGTTTTATTGTTTTCATCGTTTTAATATCGATGAGTTTAATAGCTTGTAATTTAACAAATTCAAGCACAACAACAAATATTCCAAGCACTATTTCTACAGAAGACAGTTCAACTGTTACTGAATCTAATAGTGCAACTATTACTACTGAAACCACTACTAATACAAGTGGAGAAAGCACTACTACTGAAAGTAGTGCAGAGACTACAACTCAAACAACTACTGAAGAACAAATTATCACCTTTTTAGTTGAGTTTGATTCAATGGGCGGAAGTATTATCAGTGATATGGAAGTTAATGAGGGTGATTATTTAACTTTACCAGTAACAAACAGAGAAGGATATATATTCAAGGGTTGGTTTGATGAATCAGGTAATGCTTTTTTAGAAACCGATGCAATCACTAGTGATTTAATACTTTATGCGTATTGGGAAATAGATGATAATCAATATTATGAAGATTATATTGATTTAAGCTCAGTTCACTATCTTAGTGATAACAGCGATATTGAAGTAAGTGGTGTGGTTTATTACATGACTCAAAATGGGTATTATATTCAAGATAATACCGCTAATTTATTTGTTTTTACTGATAATGAAGCACCAACAGTAGAACTCGGTTCAAGAGTAGTAGTAAGCGGAGATGTTGCGACTTATAGAGAAGTTAAACAACTTGTTAATCCTACTCTAGTTGAAACCAACGCTTATGAAAGAGATGTTTTTCAGGAAAAACATGAGTTTCAATTTGGAGTTACTGAACTTATTCCTGGCCGAGTTTATACCATAACTGGAGAAGTTAGAATTGAAGGTGGGTATAATACTGCTTATCTTTATGAAGGAAATCAAAAAGTAGCGGAAATCTACTATAAATCTTTAGCCAAGTCAATTGACGCTATAAAAGCTTATGAAGGCGAAATGGTTACTGTTGATTTATTATATTATGCAGTAGGTGATGAAGTACAGCTCTATGCTTTCCAAGGTAATACTTCTCATATTAAACTAGCAGAAATAAGTGATTTTGAAGCGATTAATAAAGATGCTCAAACTTTACCTAGTGAAAAGATTTTGTTTGCTGATTATGACTTTGGTCAAGGCTTCTATGGTTCTAGTTATGAAGTAATCTATATCAGTAATCAATTAGTAGATTATATTGAACTTGAAGGAAATAATCTTTTAGTTACTAGACCTTTAGAAACAGAAAGTGATGCTTTTGGTTATATTACCGTTAGAGTTAGTTTAAACGCAGAAGTAGCGATTGATAAGAATATCAATATTACTGTTAAACGGGTTGGTTCAGGGACTTCTGATTTAGATTATTATGATTCAGCTGTTGGTTTAACAGGTTGGGATTTATATTATGAACTTAATAGTATTATTAACAACGGTTTTAAACAGTTATCATATGATGATGCTAAATGGGTATTAGAAGAATCGGATAGAGATCCAAATAACTCAAATAATGTTATTTTAGTTTATACAAGAGAATCAGTTCAAGGAGAGTGGAATTATCCTAATTGGAATAGAGAACATACTTGGCCACAATCTAAATTAACTTCTTCAGGACAAAAAGCGGATATGCATAATTTAAAACCTTCAGATGTGGATGAAAACTCACGAAGAGGTAACTTGCCATTTGGTTATATGAGTGGTAGTGGTGTATACGAACCTCATGACGATGTTAAGGGAGATGTCGCAAGAATTGTCTTTTATATGGCAACAATGTATTCGAATTTAAACATTGATCTTTTAGGAGATTTAGATGTGTTAATCGATTGGCATTTCTTAGATCCTGTCGATGATTTTGAAAGAAATAGAAATGAAGTAATCTATTCTTACCAAAAGAACCGTAATCCTTATATTGATAATCCTGATTATGTAGAGTTAGTTTGGGAAGTAATTGGTTAAAGAATTAAACATTTAAGAAAAGATAAACCTAAGGTTGTTATATGCCTTAGGTTTTTGTTATAAATAAAACTGATATAGTTACCTTTTTAAGAGTGATTTTCGAAAATGCTTAGTAAAACTAAACTTAAATGAGGGTTAAAGATTAAATTTTTTAAAAATTATAACTAACAAGAAAATAAACTGAAAAATAAATATAGTAGAGGTGAAAACAATTTTTAAAAAATATTAATGGATTGAAAAGCGAATCATTCGATTTTGAGATTGATATTTTATCTAAATTTTCTGTTTTCACATTTTATATTTCATTCCCATTAGGAATATAAGAATCATTTTCTATTATTTGTTCATTCAATTAATTATTTATTCTTAATGACTAAGTGCGATTAAAGAATTAAAGTGATATAATATTTATAGATATAATGTTTAATTAGAAATACTAATAGTTGTAAGAAAGGATTAATATAGTGGCAAATAATAAGAAAGAACTAGAAAGACAAGAATTGCATAAAACAATATGGAGAATCGCAAATGAACTTAGAGGTTCAGTATATGGTTGGGATTTTAAACAATATGTATTAGGTATGATGTTTTATCGCTTTATCTCAGAGAACATCACTTCCTATATTGATAAGAATGAGCAGAAATCAGGCAATAAAGATTTTAGTTATGAAAATCTTAGTGATGAGATGGCAGAGAACGCTAGAACTCAAGTTGTTCAGGAAAAAGGATTTTTTATTCTACCTAGTGAATTATTCGCAAATGTTGCTAAGAATGCTGAAGAAGATGAAAATCTAAATACTACTCTAGAAACTATTTTTAAGAATATTGAAAGTTCAGCTAATGGAACTGATTCAGAGGATAATCTTAAAGGATTGTTTGATGATTTAGATGTTAACTCTAATAAGTTAGGTCGAACTGTCATTCAAAAGAATAAGAAGTTAGCTAAGTTAATGATGTCAATCAAAGAATTAAAAATAGGTAAGTATGAAGACAATACCATTGATGCCTTTGGTGATGCTTATGAATACTTAATGACTATGTATGCAGCGAATGCTGGTAAATCAGGAGGAGAATTTTTTACACCTCAAGAAGTCAGTGAGTTATTAGCTAGAATAGCTATTATTGATTTTGGTTCTAAATATAAAGATGATAAAGGTAATATAGTTATACCTGACAAGAAAACTGTTGAGAAAGTATATGATCCAGCTTGTGGATCAGGTTCTTTATTATTGAAGTTTGCTAAAATATTAGGAAAAGAAAATGTTAAGTTAGGATTTTTTGGACAAGAAATTAATTTAACCAACCATAACCTATCAAGAATTAATATGTTCTTACATGATATAAACTTTGAAAAGTTTGATATTGCTCATGGGGATACATTGTTAAACCCTGTGCATTGGGATGATAAGCCTTTTGAAGCGATTGTATCCAATCCGCCATACTCTATTAACTGGGAAGGTGATGCTAACCCTATATTAATTAATGATGAAAGATTCTCTCCTGCGGGTGTATTAGCGCCTAAATCAAAAGCCGATTATGCTTTTGTTATGCATATGTTAAGTTGGTTGTCTTCTAATGGAACCGCTTCGATAGTATGTTTCCCTGGAGTTTTATATAGAGGGGGAGCAGAAGGTAAGATAAGAAAGTTCTTAGTTGATAATAACTATGTTGATACGATTATTCAATTACCAAGTGATCTATTCTTTGGTAGTACAATATCTACTGCAATTATGGTTTTAAGAAAGAATAAAACTGAAAATAAGATTCAGTTTATTGATGCTAGCAAAGAGTTTGTAAGGTTAGATACTAAAAATAAACTTACTGATGATAATATTGATAGAGTTGTTGAAGCTGTTAGATATAAGAATGATAAAGATTATTTTTCTAGATATGTAGATATTAATGATGTAATAGAAAAAGATTATAATTTATCAGTCAATACTTATCTTGAAACTGAAAATACTGATAAAGTAATTGATATTAAAAAACTGAATAAAGAAATAAAAGAGATAGTTAAAAACGTCGATTCACTTAGAAAATCTATAGATAAAATTATATTAGATTTAGAAGGTGATGATATTGAATAGAATAGAAAAGCTTATAGAAGAGATGTGTCCTGATGGGATTCAAGAGAAAATATTAAGTGATTTGGCTGAAATAGGTACTGGAAAGAGTAATACTAAAGATGCAGTTAAAAATGGAATATATCCATTTTACGTAAGGTCTAAAGAAATAAGAAGAAGCAACAAATATATTTATGATGAAGAAGCAATTGTTATACCTGGTGAAGGAGGTATTGGTGAGATTTTTCACTTAGTAAATGGAAAATATAATCTGCATCAACGAGCATACAGGATCCATTTAAATACCAAATTGGTATCTATTGAATATCTATACTACTATATGATGGCTAACTTTAAAGAATATATAATTTTACAATCATTTAATGCAACTGTATCTTCGATAAGAAAACCAATGATTGAAAATTTTTATGTTAAGATACCCCCGTTAGAAATCCAAAATAAAATAGTCGAAATATTAGACAATTTCACGGAACTAGAATCAGAACTAGAATCAGAACTAGAATCAAGAACTAAACAATATGATTATTATCGCAACAAACTCCTTGATTTTTCTAAGGGTTATGTCGGCGTGCCTAGAATTGATGAGATGCTTGCTGAAATATGTCCTAATGGCTTGACATATAAAGTTATATCTGAAGTGTTTAATTTTAGAAATGGGTATACTCCATCCAAGAAGAAACCAGAATATTGGCAAGATGGAAATGTTCCTTGGTTTAGGATGGAAGACATTAGAAAAAATGGAGGGATTTTGTCAAAATCTATTCAATATGTAAATTATAAAGGCGTTAGAGGAATTCCTTTTCCTCCAAATTCAATAATTGTTGGAACCACTGCTACAATCGGAATCCACGCTTTAATAACAGTTGAATCACTAGCGAATCAACAATTCACTTATTTGTTTTTAAAGGACCAATTTGAGAACATTATGGATATGAAATATTTTTATTATTACATGTTCGTTATTGATGAATGGCTTAAAAACAATGTTAGTACTTCGGGCTTCTCAATTGTTAATATGAAGAATTTTAAATCTTTATCAATACCTATACCACCATTAGAAATTCAAAATGAAATAGTCAAAATACTAGATACATTTAGCGAATATACAACTTCACTTAAAGAAGGCTTACCAGCTGAAATAGAAGCTAGAAGAAAACAATACGAGTATTATAGAAATAAACTACTTACCTTTTAGGAGGTGTTATATTGGATAAAATTAAAGTTATAGTCCAACAAAATGAATCAACTGTTGTATCGGAGTATAAATCAAAAGTTGAAAGACAAAAAGAATATCAAAGTGAATCAGATCTTGAACTACAACTTATAGATCAACTTAAAAGTCAAGGGTATGAGTTCTTAAAGATTCATGATAACCAAGGCTTAATCGACAACTTAAGATTTCAACTTGAAAAACTAAATAACTATAGATTTTCTGATAATGAATGGAAGATTTTTTTTGAGAGTTATATAGATAACCCTAATGAAGGCATAGTTGAAAAAACTAGAAAGATTCAAGAGGACTATATCTATAATTTAGGACTTGATAATGGATCTTCCAAGAACATATGGCTACTAGACAAAAAGAATATTCATAATAATTTTCTTCAAGTTATTCATCAGTATGAAGTTGAAGGTAAGTATAAGAATAGATATGACGTAACAATTCTAGTTAATGGTCTACCTTTAGTTCATATCGAGCTTAAAAGAAGAGGAGTTTCTTTAAAAGAAGCTTTTAATCAAATCAAAAGATATGAAAGAGAAAGTTTTTGGGCAGATAACAGTTTATATCAATATGCTCAAATCTTTATTATATCAAACGGAACGGAGACTAAATATTATTCTAATACCACAAGAGAATTAGCTCAAAAAGAACAAAACAATACTAACTCAAACAAAAAGAAAACTAGTAATTCCTTTGAGTTCACTAGTTATTGGGCAGATGGTAAAAATAAGAACATAAAGGAAATAGTAGACTTTACAGCTACATTCTTATCAAGACATACAATCTTAAATGTCCTTACAAAATATTGTGTCTTTACTTCTGATGAACTTCTCTTAGTAATGAGACCTTATCAGATAGCTGCTACAGAGAAGATAATTAATCAAATTAATATTGGCTATAATACAAAGAAATATGGCTCAATTGATGCTGGCGGTTATGTCTGGCACACAACAGGTTCAGGTAAAACCTTAACCTCTTTTAAGACTGCTCAAATAGCTAAGGAATTAGAATTCATTGACAAAGTCTTGTTTGTGGTAGATAGAAAAGATTTAGACTATCAAACTATGAAAGAATATGATAAATTTCAAAAAGGAGCAGCAAATTCTAATACAAGTACTAGAGTTTTAAAGAAACAACTAGAAGATCCAACAGCTAAAATAATCATTACTACTATTCAAAAACTGAGCATCTTCATTAAAAAGAACGAAGGCCATGATATCTACACAAAACAAGTAGTTTTAATCTTTGATGAATGCCATCGATCTCAATTTGGAGATATGCATCGAGATATTATTAAATCATTCAAGAAGTATTATATATTTGGCTTTACAGGGACACCAATTTTCGCAGTTAATACAACAACACATAATAGGTTCCCGACAATGAAAACCACTGAACAAGTCTTTGGTAAAAGCTTGCATATATATACAATAGTCAATGCCATTCATGATGGTAATGTTTTGCCATTTAGAATAGATTATTTAAACACTGCTAAAGCTAGAGAAGATTTAGATGATGATATAGAAGTTTTCGATATACAAAGAGAAGAAGCTTTGCTTGATCAAAGAAGAATAACTACGAATGTTAATTATATATTAGAACACTTCGCTCAAAAGACTAAGAGAAATGAAAGAGCTTATGATTTTTCTAGAATATTAAATGTTGAAGAAGTAGCTAATAAAAAATATCAAAGCTTATTAGAAAAGATTACTGAAATTAAACAATCAATGAAAGTTACTGGATTTAATTCAATCTTTGCGACAGCTTCCATTGAAGCCGCTAAAAGATATTATCTAGAATTTAAGAAGCAACAAGAATCTCTTCCAGAAGCTGCTAGACTTAAGATAGCAACTATATTTAGTTATAGCGCTAATGAAGAATTAGATGGTTTGTTAGAAGAAAATAATGAAAATACAGAAGGATTAGATAAATCATCTAGAGATTTCTTAGAAGAAGCTATTAAAGATTATAATCAAATGTTTGGAACAAGCTATGATACATCAAGCGATAAGTTTCAAAACTATTATAAGGATTTAAGCTTAAGAGTTAAGAATAAAGAAATAGATCTACTTATTGTCGTTAACATGTTTTTAACTGGTTTTGATGCAACAACACTTAATACTATCTGGGTTGATAAGAAGATAAGAATGCATGGACTTATTCAAGCTTTCTCTAGAACAAACAGAATCTTAAATTCAATTAAGACATTTGGTAATGTCGTTTGTTTTAGAAACCTTGAAAGTAGAGTCAATCAAGCAATTGCAGTTTTTGGTGATAGAGAAGCTGGCGGAGTTGTGTTATTAAAATCATTTAAAGAGTATTATGAAGGATATGAAGGTTTTAAAGGTTATAAGAATTTAGTTAATGAGCTTATAGATAACTATCCTTTAGGTGAAGAAATTATAGGTGAAAAAGCTAAGAAAGCTTTTGTCTATCTTTTTAATCAAATTCTTAAGACAAGAAACATCTTACAAAGCTTTGATGACTTTGATGGATTACAAATTTTAAGCGACTTTGATTATCAAGATTATCAAAGTATCTACTTAGGTATTTATGAAGAATTCAAGAAAGTAGCTAAAGGTGATGCAGAAGCCATCAATGAAGATATTGAGTTTGAAATCGAATTAGTTAAATCGGTTGAAGTCAATATTGATTACATCTTAATGCTGGTAGCTAAATATCACGGAAATTATACTCAAGATAAAGAAGTGGAAATTAGAAAAGCCATTGATTCATCTCCATCCTTAAGAAATAAGAAAGACTTGATTTTAGGGTTCATTGAAGGGTTAACTGTTGATGCATCTATTACAGATGAGTGGAAAGTTTATATCAACTTAAAAAAACAAGAAGAACTTGAGAAAATCATCAAAGAAGAAAGCCTTAATCCTAAAGAAACTCAAGAATTTATTAAAGATTCTTTTAAGAATGGTGAAATTGATTCTAGAGGAACTGCTATTGTCAAGATATTACCACCTATGTCTATGTTTGGAACAAGTAGAGAAGAAAAAAAGAAAAATGTTATACAAAAATTATTAGATTTCTTTGCTAGGTTCATTGGATTGTAAAAATCAGTTGGTTATTAATTATCTCTTTTAGTATGTTAAAGTTTACCTAGAGCAATTAAAAAAAATCAGTATTTGTGTTACAAAAGAATGATAAAATAATAAAAAGTGTGGTGTAGCGAGATGTTTAGATTAACTGAAGAATCGTTTTCAAGCATGAGCAAATTAGAAGTATCAAGATGTATCAATGGTGCATATAATAAGTTTAAATACTTGGTCTATTATAATTCAACATACTTGATCTATAAAAAAAGGATTGCTGAGTTCGAAAGTTTTAAAAAAGAAGATAAACTTGAAAGACTAATTAATTTTATTCAAAATGATATGGAAGATGAAAAATATTTAAATCAATTAATTTCGATGATTGACTATTATCCAATAGTAAAAAAAGAAGAAAATAATCAAGTGAAACTAAATTATTTTATTGATGTTCCAGTTGAAATTCATATTATTGATGTTTTATGGACTATTTTGGTTGTAGCTTCAAGTGATTTTGATGATATCGAGAAATGCTGGTATGGAAATATCATTGACAAAAAAAATCTATTTGTTAATGGCAAAGAAAATAGATTGACTTTTAGTGACATAAATTGGGAAAGTCCCAACTTATTTAGAAAATATATTTATGACTATAATAGGTGGATTAACGACTCTGTTAATTGTATAAAACAACAGAAAGGCTTAGAAGATCATCTTACGTTATTTTCTACCGATTTAAGTAGATACTATTATTCGACGGACGACCCTTTATATTTGTTTTTAAATTTTCAATACACTTATATCTCTAGTGTAATTCTTAATAAGCTGACAGATACAATAAAAATAGTCTATCGTAAGTATAACTCGAAAATTAAAAATTTTTCAACAATGGAGATGGGTAGATGTATTACGCCGATTGGACTAACCTCATCAATGTTTGTGGCAAATGCATATCTAACAAAGTTTGATATGGAAATATCTGATAGAGAAGATGTAAAATATTATGGGAGGTATGTAGATGATATAATTGTTGTTTTTGCAGAAAATTATAGTCGTGAACAAGTTATGGAAATTCTTCATAAAGCTAAAGATAATCACGGATATAATTTTAACTTTAACAAAGATAAAACCATGGATTTCCATTATGAAAATTACAATTATTTAAGTGAGTTAGAAAGATTATTTCAGTACATAAACGCAAAAAAAGGTAATTATTATGGTAACGAAGATGAAGAAGAACTTTCTTTTAGAAGGTATTTTGAATTTGAAAAAAACACTCTTAAAAACAACTTAATTAGTAATGGAAATTTACGAGAAGGTGATTTTATTAATTTGGATTTCAATAATATCATCCTTTTCATGAATTATATATATGATACTGTAAATTTTAAAAGAGATACTTTAGAAGATGTGTTCAATAAAATTATGACTTATATAAAGTCAACATTTAAGTTCAGTATGTGGAAAGAAATTTATAGATGGGTTAAGATATTCTGTCCGGACAAGGGCGATTTTGTTAAACAATGTATATCAGAAAGAATTTTACACATACAAAATATTGATATTTTGGAAGTAGGTCGTAATTATGTTTCAATTATGAAAGAAAAACTTGTTTCTACTTATGATGAATTAAATAATATTTCAAAAATTTTAGGTGGCTTTGTTGATAAGAATTCGAAATTAGACTTAATATTAGACTTGTCAGGAATGTGTAAAAAAGATAGTATTGTTAAATACTTAATCAAGAATTATCAAGAGGGCAAGAAGTTATATGATAATTCATCTGAATTCTATGAAGAGTACTATGGATTAAGCTTACCTTTTGTGCATTTGTGGGAAATATTGATATTTGATCAAATGGTAAATTTGTCAAAGAAAAACAAAAAAACTTTCGAAGAATCCATCGAAACATTTAAAAAAATAAATGGATTAGTAGAATTTGAGTACATAAAAATTGATGATATAAAAAAATGTAAAAATATAGATTTTTATGAAATAGGAATTAAAGAAAATAAAGATGTTAAAAAGACTGATATAAAAGAATATATTGTTAGTCATCCTAATATCGATCTAAAAACTGATAAAGTTTTGCCTATAAGACATTCGAAGCCAAGCGTGGAGAGTACTAGAATATTTATGAGAAATTTATTACTTTCTATCGAAGATAAATCAAGTACATTAGTTTTGCCAGAATTATATGTTAAATTAGAATGGCTGAATATAATTGCACAAGTCGCACATCAAAACCAATTTAATGTAACATTCGGATTAGAAAGCCTTGTTTTAGGAAGAAGGTTTTACAATTTGATTTTTTCATTATATTGTTTTAAAGATATACATTTAAGAAAAAATTTGTTCATAACGATAAGAGAAAAGAACTTTTATTCATATGATGAAATTTCATCATGTAAAAAACAAAAGCTTACTTGTAGAAATCCTTTTCCAGCTAAGTATTATCTTGTGAACAATAAGAACATCTCGTTTGTGGATTATTTGTGTTTTGAGATAACTGATATTATTTCAAGAAGTTTATATAAGGGTTCTGTTGATTTAATTATTATACCAATGCTCAACAAAGACACTACCTATTTTGATAATATTATACAATCTTTAAGTAGAGACTTATCCTGTTGTGTTGTAACAGCTAATTCTGCGTCTTGGGGTAATTCATCTGTAATTTTACCTAGAGCTTCTTATAAAAAGATATTGACGGAGTTTAAGGGAGGGTTCAACAATTACCTTGTTTCATCGAAAATCCCAATATATGAACTGATATATTTTAATAAGAATTTTAAGTACAATACAATGAGTTCGTTAGAGTTTAAAAAACATCCCGCAAACTATAATTATGAAAACAAGTCTGATGAATGATTTAACTAGTAAATAGAATAAATATATTATAGGCTTTCTATTTTTTGGTATTGTTAATGCTCATGAAGGTGTAGTTAATCCAAATTCACATAAGTAATATCTAATAGTCAGAAAATTTAAAATAATAACGAGAAAGATACAAAGTTTTATAATTAAATGTTTTGATGCTGTTTTTGACTGTTATATACGGATTTATAAAGCGATACTTATTGTATTCTTATTATAGACCCTGAAAAAAATAAAAATAGAATTAATATTAGCAATTATACGGAGGTTTGAGTATGGATTTATCAAGGTTTGCAATGGAGTATGAAAAACTATTAAAGTCTTTGGTAGGAACACCCTTTTTTGGAAATACCGCAATTACACATTATTTATCTATTCCTAGATTGAAAGATACAGGAATAAGAGACTTCTATACAAAAAACGGTTTAGTGTACGCTAGAAAGTTTGATGTGGGTGAGTATATAGAGGTTTTTAAAGAAGAGCATCCGTCAATATGCGGTGGTGTAACGGAGTATTTAACAAAAATCAAGTTGGCCAGACAACTCGGGAAAAACCTAAACGACTTGAGTTTTTTCGATGATGTGAATAAGGAAAAGTATTCGAAGTTAGATGATGAAGAATTAGCCTTTGCAATGTATGAACCAGATATAATATATCGTTCGGGTTATTCATACACCGGTGAGATATTTGAACACAAAAGGAATATAATCAAAAAAGCTAAATATCTAGCTAAGATTGCACTTGAACTAATTAATGAAGTTTTCCCTGTTATTAATGATATCGATTTTCACCCGGAAGGCCATGTAATGTATAATGGAGAGCTAGCTATAAAAGGAGACTCTGATTTACTAATTAATAATTGTCTGATAGATTTTAAAACAAAAAAAGATTATAAATTAAACACCAAAGATAAAGCTCAACTTTTCGCATATGCTCTACATAAATATATGAGAGATGGAATAAATTATGATAAAGTGTTTTTGCTAAATCCAAGATTTAGAATTCTTGAAGAATTAGTATTAAAGTCTTAAACACATAATTGTAGAAGAATCTTTCTCAAGAGAGTGTTTTAAAACGTTAAAGACACTAAATATAATATGTTTTACTTAAGAATTATAACCAAGGAGTATTTTTGGAAATAATAGTCATCTCAGATGGCTATTTTTTTATTTGTTAGGTAAGCGTCAAAGCATGAGTACCTTTAATTGTGTAATTGTCAACTAGAAAATGCATAAAAATGGCGATTAAAAATGTAGGTAAAGATTATTGAGTTTTAGAGTTAGTTTCCATAAAAGCTAGTTTATCTTTAATACGATACGATTTACCGGTAA
>JBAYQC010000005.1:0-24772 GCA_041677365.1 Candidatus Izemoplasmatales bacterium
GATTTAGAATGGAAAGGTATGAAGAATATTGAAGTACAATTTCCGTTAATTGAAGACATCAAAATGGATGTTGCTGGAAAGTTTGGTATGATTCAACCAAACCAATCTAGTACACAAGCAGTTAGAGCTGTCTTTGTTATTGACCCTAAAGGAGTAATTAGAACAATTCTTTACTATCCACTATCAACAGGAAGAAATTTTGATGAAATTAAAAGGATTATTCAAGCACTTCAAAAAGCTGACAAGGACAATGTTGCTACTCCAGCCGATTGGCGTCCAGGAGATGATGTAATTGTACCTACAGCTGGATCATGTGGAACTGCAAAAGAAAGAATGGAAACCAAAGATGAGGATGTATATTGCCTCGATTGGTTTATGTGCTTTAAACGCGAAAAGAAATAGGAATATAAAAACTGAAGAAAGTCGGACTTAATTTAAAAGTCCGACTTTTTATTTATGAATTTTTTCGCTAAATTTTCGATAAACAGCGGTTTAGAAACAAAATATCCTTGAATCTCCTCAATACCAATCTTATAGGCATAGTCCATCTGTTCCTTGGTTTCTGCACCTTCTAATAACACCGTCAATTTCATAGATTTAACTAGATTAACAATTGTTTTTAAAAACTGGCCATTATCAATAAGAGGATAATCTTTTATGAATGAACGATCGATTTTAACTTTATCCACTTTGATATTTTTTAAAACTTCTAATGAAGAAAATCCGGTACCAAAATCATCAATAGCAACGGTGATGTTTTTACTATGCAAAAAATCGATGATTGAATTGGTTTTCTCTTGGTTTTCTAAGTAGCCACTTTCAGTAATTTCAAAACAGAAGTTACTAGTAGACAATGGACTCTTTTCAATTAAATCCACAAGATTTGAAATAATCTGTTCATTAAAGAAATCATAATAAGTCAAGTTTATAGAGATTCTGAAATCAGGAGAAATTTCTTCAATATAAGGAGTCAAATCTTTAATTATTTTATTCAAAACCATCGTACTCAATTTACTTAAATAAATAGAGTTTTCTATAACGCTAATGAACTCTCCGGGGAATACGTTACCTAAAAAGGCATTATTCCATCTCAACAAAGCTTCTGCGCCAATAAAGGTATCATTTTTAATATCTTTTTGAATTTGATATTGCAGAAAAAACTCATTAAACTTGAAACCGTACTCTAATTGGTCAAATATTTCTTTTTCCCTTTTAAAGATATTTTTGATGTTTTCAGAATAAACTAAATGTTTAGTGTTTTTTTGAGACTTAGACATCTCCATCGCAATAAATGCATTTTCAATTATGTCTGCTTTTGTGATTGTTTTATTATCAGCAATCGCAACTCCCATATTATAATCAAGTTCAGCATTTATATTCGGTTGATGGCGATACCTACTAATAAGATTTTCAATCATTTCAATAATCTCTTCAAAACTTTCGTTAATTTTTTCCAAAGAGAAATATACTACAGTATAGTTGGATGAAGGTACAGAAAATTTATAATCATTACCAAGGCTAGTTAATAGAAATTCAGAAAAAGCTGTATCGTTAAGATTATCTTCAGTTTTTGACTTATAAATCTTGATGCCTTTTTCATTAACCATTCGAATTACAACTGCACAAGATTTGGAAACAATCAATTTCTCTTCTTCAAATGCCTTAGCGAATAACTTGAAACTCTCAATTGATTCATAACTCGAGGTAAGTGATAAAGTATTTATATCTAGTTGTGGTTCCGAAAAAATCCCAAGAAAATGCTTTATTTTGCCACCGGAACTGGTTTCTGGCTTAAGTCTTAAATGTTTAAGAATCCAGATACCCTTTTCGTTTCGATTCCAGATATTTTTTGAATAAACTTCATTAACTTTTAACTTTGTCGTTTTTGGGTTAAAATTTATAAAACCGAAGAAATTACTACTTGATTTGTTTCGTAATTCATCGAGATTATAACCAAATATAAGTTCAAAGGCTTTATTTGCATAAGTTATTTCGCTTCGATTATTTGTGATTAAAACACCATCATTATTCTTGTCGGAAAGGTACATATTAGCATTTAATAAAATTCTATTGTCATTTCGACTCTTGGCGATACTAGCAAAGACATAAACAAATAACGCTGAAATTATATTTAAAACAATTATTATATATGAACCCTTAATAATTATACTGCCCATTTCTGAATAGACTTTTTCATAATCAATAATCCCATATACTTTAAAAAAATCATCTTCGTTCAACATCAGTGGTTTTAAACTCTCTTGAATATTTACATTGGTGTAGACAACCGAATCATCCTCAGCTTCTAAAGCTTCTGAGATTTTAGTTTGAGTGTCTAAGTGAGCAATATTTTCTGTTACCCGCCATTGTTCATTTTGGTTTACTATCACTAGGTCGATATAATTACTATCATCAGCAACATACTGACTAAAAATTGTTAATAGATGGTTAGCGTTGTAATTAACAATAACATAACCTCTATGAGTGTTTGTATTATCAAAGATTGAAATCGCAAAACTGCTCATTGGCTGTTCAATAGTTCCTGAAGCAGTAGGTACTTCTTTTAAATATAAAGGCATGATATAAAATTCGTTATTATTAAGTGTTGAAATTATCGGGTAATAATCTTCGCTAGAACGATTTTTCAGTTCGGTATTCTCAGTTATAAGTAAATCTTCATCTTCACGTACAATCGAGATTTTTTGGTCTCCAGTCGCATCTAAAAACTCTAAACTAGAAAACTCAGGTTTGTTATTAATGATTCTCAAAAATAATTGTTCCAATATCTCAAGATTATCTGTGCTTGAATTACCTAAGTAAGTGTTCATTTCCTCAGAGTCATCTAGTATCTTCATATCGTTATATACATTGGTGACGGTATTGCCAATTATAAAATCAATTATATTAATTTTTTCGGTTGCTAGAGCTATCTGTTGTGATTTTAGCGCTTCTTTCTCTGAATTAGCAACAGAAAAATAACTCCAATTTACTAAAATTAAAATTGGAATAACGATTAAACTCATCCAACCAAAATAGATTAGAAGTGTTTTTGCTTTTTTAAATGTCCTCATTAGTGATTTAGTCATTTAAATCATCCTTTTAAAAGATTTAATCAAAATTGACTACTAATTTAACTGGGTTGTGATCACTATAAACAAAACCTTCAGACAATGTTTCAACGGTATCAAGAGACAAGTTTTCAGAGATAATAAAACCATCTATTAAGTAATATTGGTTATTTTCATCATTATCATTGTCATAAGGTTGATTTAATAATCTACATGTTGGAGTCGTAATATCCACCACGAACTCAAAATTATTTTCAACAAACCATTGATCTTCCATCGGATAGGCTTGCCATAAATCAGGATTCTTTAATTCGTATAAATAAGTTTCATCATCAATCATTGCATCCGGAAAAGTTTGGTTAAAATCTCCACCAACAATCACATAGTTTTCTGCTTCTGTTTCAGTTTGTAAGACCTGTTTTAAAGCTTCCATCTCTTGTAATCTCATCGTTCCATCATCATAGGCAGATAGATGAACATTTATAACAACAAGATATTTATCGCTGTTTTTTACTGGATACTTTGTAATCATCATAGCTCTTTTTAAATTAGCTAAACTTACAGGCCAAGGAAAACTTCCGGGTAATTGGTGTCTTTCTGCAGAATCGGTATATAAATTACTAAAAGTCACTATTCCCGAGTTGACTTTCCCCATCATTTGATTGAAATTTACTGGGAATGGTACAAATATACAACGATAGTTATAAGCTAAAACTGAATTCATATCTAAATTATTTTGCAGGTAATCTAATTGATTGATATTGTATGATCTGTCACTATCAATATCAATTTCCTGTAACAAATAAATATCAGCGGGATTATCTTCTAGAATCTCTTTTATTCCAACTAGATTACTTTCAACTTCGCTTTTAGAATCCATTCTAGCTTTTGTTCCACCGTCCATAACAAAGTCTTCAGTCATAGAAAGCGAAGCGTAACCTATATTAAAAGTTAATAGTGTTAAACTTTCGGTTGCATCCACATAATTTTCATCATTATCGCTAAGGTTATTAGTTATAGATAACTCTGTGATATCTTTAGGTTTAAATTCAAAAATCCATAAAGTGGTAATGAACCCAACTACAAAAACTAATATCACAATTATGAATATTATTAAAATTTTAAGAACTCTCTTCATTTTCCACCTCTTTTTTTATATTATAACTTATTTTTATATTTTTATCTCCAAATTATTGAAATGTAGTATAATTTTTCTATAAGAGAAATTGTTATTTGATTAATGTGAAATTTAATGAAAGAAGTCAAATTTTCTCTTTTTTGAACTTATTTAGGTCTTGACTATGTTTTTTTTAAGCGTATAATACTTATTTAGTGAATTGGAGATGATTTATGTGAAACTAGTAGTATATGTTATGACAAACACCAAATATTTAGAAGATTTTTTATCTGAATTAAATCAGAATGGTGTTAAAGGAGCTACTATTATCAATTCCACAGGTATGGCAAGAACCTTGGCGAAAAATGATGATATGCAGTTCATTGGATCTTTAAAGATGATTTTTGATAACTCTAGAAAAGAATCAAATGTTATCTTGATAGCCTTACCAGACGAAAAGGTAAAAACAGTTTTTACTTGCATTGAGAAAGTCTGCGGTAATCTATCTGGTCCTGATACGGGAATTGCTTTTACAGTTCCGATTGAAGAAGTTGTAGGTTTTAAAGGCTAATTATGGATTATATAGTCTTATTCTATACTGCGATAACAATTGCAGTAGGCCTTTTATTTGGAAAAATTGCTAAGTATCTACACTTGCCCAATGTTACAGGATACTTAATTGGCGGACTTTTAGTAGGACCTTCAATTTTAAATATTGTTAAAGAAACCGCTATACCAGGATTACAAATCGTATCGGTTGTAGCATTAGGGTTTATTGCTTTTACTATTGGTAATGAACTCAAGATTAAATATTTTAAACAAGTTGGTTCTAAACCTTTTATAATTGCTTTTTTAGAAGCGAGCGTCGCAGTTATCGCTGTCCTAATCGCAATGATAATTTACTTTTTAATAATAGGTCAACTTAACCGCGAAAATATAAGATTTACTTTAGTTTTGGCCGCTATCGCTGCCGCTACAGCTCCAGCTGCAACATTAATGGTTGTTAGGCAATACCATGCCAAAGGTAAATTAACCGATACTTTAATGAGTGTTGTTGCTATTGATGATTCTGTTGCGGTTTTACTATTTGGAATCTGCGTAGCTATTGCTAACGCTTTAAACCCAAATATTGTACAAAGTTCAGTGTTTCTTCAAGTTATGCAACCCATATTTGAGATATTAATTTCAATAGGTGTGGGAGTAGGCGTTGGTGCTGTTCTTGCATTAGGTTGTTTATGGTTTACTGGTAGAGGAAATCGAATATCCTTGACAGTGGCTTCCATAATTATGACGGTTTATCTAGCGAATAAATGGGGAGGGTCAGCAATCTTGGCTGCAATGATTGTAGGATTTATTTTTGGTAATTTCTCTTCTAAACAAGAAAAAGTCAATGAACTAATATACTTCTTTACTCCGCCTATTTACATAATGTTTTTTGTTCTAAGTGGGGTTGAACTAAAACTTTCCGTATTATTATCAGTTGGACTTATTGGACTTATCTATGTCATTTCAAGAGTTATAGGTAAAGTTTTTGGTGCATATATAGGTGCTAAGGTTACCAAGAGCGATCCAGTAATCTCTAAATATCTTGGTTACGCCTTGATACCACAAGCTGGTGTTGCTATCGGTTTGAGTCTAATAGCGACTACAGTTTTAAATCCTGAGTTGGGGGCTCAAATTAGGACGATAGTTTTAGCAGCAACAGTTATCTATGAACTTTTTGGTCCAGTTATAACGAAAACAGTATTAAAAAAAGCAAAAGAAATTACAGTAACAGATTAAAGAAGGATTTTCCTTCTTTTTTTCATCATTGGCATAAGCATCTGTGATATAATTAATTTGGAATAAAACGAAGGAGCATTTTATGGAATATCAGAATATTGGAAAGCTTTTGAAACCAAGAGGACTCAAAGGCGAAATAAAAATTAGGACCTCTACAAATCTTCAAAATGAACTTTTTAAGTCTGGAAATATTTTATACATAGAAAACGATGGAGTTTACCAAAGTCTTGTTATTGATAAATATCGTCGGATAAATAAAGATGATTTTCTTAGTTTCAATAACAAATTGGACATTAACCTAATCGAAGAGTTGATTGGCAAAGATGTTTTTATTGACAAAAATATCGAAATTAACCTTAATAAGAATGAGTTCTTAGTATCAAATTTAGTTGGTGTTACGGTGAAACAAAACGCTAAAATAAAAGGAAAAGTGATTGATGTATATAATTATCCTCAAGGAGACTATCTGCTTGTTAAAACCGATGACGGAGATAAACTAATACCCTTTAACGAAAGATTCATTATCAAACAGACAGAAGCAGAAATTGAAGTGGTTGATATGGAGGGATTATTTTGATTATTACAATATTGACTCTCTTTCCTGAAATGGTAGAACCAATTCTAAATTCTTCGATACTTAAAAGGGCTCAAGAAAAAAACCTCGTAAAATTTCAAATTGTAAATTTTCGCGATTTCTCGACAAATAAGCACAAAACTGTTGATGACAGTCCCTATGGAGGAGGCAGTGGAATGGTATTGAGTGTAGAACCGATATATTATGCATTAGAATCTCTTAATAACACTCAACATCGAATACTTTTATCACCTCAAGGTAAACAGTTTGATCAAGACGTCGCAAAAAGATTATTACAGGAAGAACATATTGTATTAATCTGTGGACATTATGAAGGTTTTGATGAGAGAGTCACTGATTTTATTGATGAAGAATTGTCTTTAGGAGACTTTGTTATGACCGGTGGCGAGATAGCAGCTTTGGCGATAACAGATACGATTGTCAGAATGATACCAGGTGTATTAGGGTCAAAAGAATCATTTGAGAAAGACTCTTTTTACGATGGCTATTTAGATTATCCACAATACACAAAACCTCGTGAATTTAAAGGTTTAAGAGTTCCCGACATATTGCTTTCTGGAGATCATGCAAAAATTGACGAATGGCGAAAAGAGATGCAAAAAGCTAAAACTTTAAAAAGAAGACCAGACCTATTAAAATCAAAGGATTAAGAAATAAAAAATATTTGCTTTTATAAAATCCTTATGATATAATACTTATCGCTGAAAAGAATATCTATTATCTTTATTCCGCTAATATATTTATGAATGAAGATAAAAAAATCAAAAAAGGAGTTGACCAAAATGTCGCAGCAATTAATTAAAGAGATTACTCAAGAATTTATCAGAAATGACGTACCTGAATTTAGACCTGGAGATACTTTAGAAGTTGGTATCAAAATTAAAGAAGGAAACAGAGAAAGAATTCAGATTTTTGAAGGCTTGTGTATCAAAAGACAAGGTGGAGGAGTAAGCGAAACATTCACTGTAAGAAAGATTTCTTATGGAGTTGGTGTTGAAAAAACTTTCTTAGTAAATTCACCTGCAATTGACAAAATCAATGTAAAACGTCGTGGGAAAGTAAGAAGAGCTCACCTAGGTTACATTCGTGGATTGTCAGCTAAACAATCAAGAATTAAAGAAAAACGATAATCGACTTAAAGATGCGAATAATCGCATCTTTTTGTTTATATAACGTTTTTTCTCTCAATATATTTAATTTATGAAAATTTTTTCATTAACAGTCTTGAATGGATGGGAAAATATGATAAAATAGATTCAATCAATACTTTAATTAAGAAGGAGTTTGATAAATATGAGTAAAGCAACTATATATAATGTCGCAATCAAAGCCGGTGTTTCACTAGCTACTGTTTCAAGAACCTTGAACAACCCAGAAAAAGTTAAGCCGGAAACTCGAGAGAGAGTTTTAGAAGTTATTAAAGAATTAGGATATAAACCTAATGCTTTTGCTAAAGGCTTAGCAAGTAGAAGATCAACAGCAGTTGCGATAATTGTTCCGGACATGTCTAGATCATCTGTAGCTGAGATGGTTAATGGTATTGCGGTTGAAGCAAAAAAATACAACTATTCTTTAATCTTGTATCTTCTTAAGGATAAATATCAAAACGAAACTGAAATGTTACAAGATGTTGTAGCTTCTCAAGCTGATGGTATTTTATATATGAACGATGAGATTAATGAAGAACAATTTCAAACACTTTCTAAAATTAAAGAAGAGTACGGTGTCCCTGTTGTTTTGGCGAATACTGTCTATCCTTATGCTGATAGTTTAACAACAGTTTCTATTGACTATTATCAAGCGGGTTATGAAGTAACTAAACGTCTTATAGAAGAGGGAAGAAAAAATATCTTCATGCTAACTACAGCTAGAAAATATATGGTTAACGACCTTAAAGAAGCCGGTTATCAAAAAGCAATTGAAGAAGCGGGATTAAAGATGAATATTTTCAGGACAAGTGGAGATATCACTGTTAATACGGTTCATTTTAATGAACTATATCGAGAAAAAGGCAACGAAATTGACGCTGTAATAGCTGTAAGAGATTCAATTGCTGTTTCCTTCTTAAATTCTATGATTGAAAAAGGTAAAAAGATACCGGAAGACATTAGTGTTTTTGGTTTTCAAAATACAAAATACGCTTCATTATCTAGACCAAGATTATCATGTGTTGACATCCCAATTATTGACATTGGTGTTAAAGCCATGTATTATCTTAAAAAGGAAATTGATGGAGAACAAGTCAAACAAAAAATCCATGAGTTACCTCACAGCATAATCCTAAGACAAACAACTAAATAAACGTTGAAGAGGCTAGAATAATAATTTTTCTGAAGATAGAGAGTTAGTGGATGGTGAAAACTAACCTGATTTTATTATTCATTACACCTTGGAGTTATGCCATTTGGGCACGGTAAATCCGTTATCTTTATAAGTGCACTACTATTTTTAGTGAACTAAGGTGGTACCGCGGTTAAACAATCGTCCTTAAATACTTTTTAGGGCGATTTTTATTTTTATATATAAGGAGTAAAAAAAATGAAATTATACGAAGATTTAAAATGGAGAGGTTTGCTATATCAACAAACTGATGATGAACTTGAAAACAAGTTAAATAATGAAAAGATGACCTTTTACCTAGGGGCAGATCCAACAGCCGATAGTTTACATATTGGCCATCTCTTAGCATATTTAGTAGCTAAAAGATTGGAAAACCACGGACACGAACCAATCTTAGTTATTGGCGGTGGGACAGGGTTAATTGGAGATCCTAGTTTTAAGAGTCAAGAGCGAAAATTGTTAACAATCGAAGAAAGTTTAAAAAATGCTGAAGGTATTAAAAAACAAGCCATTAACATTATTCCCAATGCAAAGGTGGTTAATAATTATGACTGGCTTTCTTCCCTAAATGCTATTGAATTCTTACGTGATGTGGGCAAGCATTTTAACGTTGCCTATATGATGAGTAAAGATTCTGTGAAGTCAAGAATTGATAATGGAATATCTTTTACAGAATTTTCATATCAAATAATTCAAGCTTGGGACTTTGAGTATTTATTTAAAAACTATCATTGTACTTTACAAATAGGTGGCCAAGATCAGTGGGGTAATATTACTTCTGGTATGGAGTTGATTAGAAAGATTCATGGTATCGATAAAAAAGTTTATGGTCTTACATTTCCGCTAGTAACAAAAGCTGATGGAACAAAATTTGGTAAAACTGAGTCTGGAGCAATTTGGTTAGATAAAAACAAAACCTCAACCTATGAGTTCTATCAATATTGGATAAACACTGCAGATCAAGATGTTATTAGTCGACTTAAGCAATTTACTTTTTTAACTAAAGATGAAATCTCTAAGGTAGAAGAATCATTAGAAAAAGAACCTGAAAAACGTTACGCACAAAAGCTTTTAGCTGAGGAGATAACAAAGATTGTCCATGGAGAAAGTGAATTATTAAAAGCAATCAAAGTAACTCAAGCGCTTTTCAGTGGCGAAGTTAGCAATTTAGATTTAGATGAGATTGAAATGGGATTTAAACATCTCGATTCAATTGAAGTTACTGAAGAAATCCCTTTAATTGATGCGCTTATTAAACTGAATCTTGCTCAATCAAAACGGCAAGCAAGAGAACTCATTAATGGTAATGCAGTATCAATTAACGGCGTAAAGAATAATGATTTAGATTTGGTTTTATCAAAATCAATCGCTTTACATTCAAAATACATTATCATTAGAAAAGGGAAGAAGAAATACGCTGTGATCAAATACATTTAAAAAAATATCACCCTGAAGTATACCAGGGTGATTTATTTTTTATTTTATTTTTTAATTATAAATTCGCTAATATAGTTTTTGCTCAATGATTTTATTTTGACCTTTATATTGTCAAAAACAAACTCTTGATCAATTATCTCGTCAGGAATATATCCCAACTCTTCAATTACCAATCCACTTAAAGTCTCGATATCTTCATTGATATTAGTACCAAAGAAGCGATTTAAATCTTGGATTTGAATTAAGCCATCAACTACATATGTATTTTCATCAGTTTTCTTAATTGATTTATCTGACTCATCAAACTCATCATAAATATTACCGACAATTTCTTCTAAAATATCCTCAATAGTAATAAGTCCTTCAACGCCACCAAATCCATCTAATAACAAAGCAAAATGCTGAGATTCTTTTTGCATTTTTTTAAAGAGTACGTTGATTTTTATGTTATTTGGTGCGTAGAGAGGCTCCCTAAGGATTTTCTTGTAATTAACACGAGTAAAACCATTTTTCTTAGCTTCTTGTAAAACATCTTTAACATGAATAATTCCCACGATATTATCAATTGTTTTATCAAAGAAAGGAATTCTTGAATAAGGAGCGTTAATAATTTCTTGTAAAATTTCGGTCTTTGGACTTTTAATATCAATGGCATAGATATCTGTTCTAGGCGTCATAATTGTTTCAGCCTCAATATCATCAAAATCAAAGATATTCTCCAACATGTCTTTTTCAGGACCTTTATAAAGACCTTGTATATGACCTGACCTAATTAACTGTTTGATTTCATCCTCTGACGTTTTATTTGCGGAATCATCTTTTTTGATTCCCAATAATCTTGTAACAGCTTTAGTGGTTACAGTAAGAAGCCAAACTGCAGGACGGGTAATAAACATCACTACTTTGATAACACCTAATGACATCATTGCAATTTTAATTGGATTGCTTAAAGCTATTCGTTTTGGGACTAACTCACCAAAAACTAAAGTAATAAAAGATAATACAACAGTAATTAACACTACCGCTATATTAAAAGATAAGTAAATATCAATTAAAGCAAACAACTCAACTAAATTTTCTGCTAAATTCGATCCAGCTATTGCACTTGAAAGAAATCCAGCTAAGGTAATTGCTACTTGGATTGTAGACAAATAACCGGTTGAATCTTTGGTAAAAGACATTAACGTTTTAGCTTTCTTGTTCCCTTTTTCAACCAAACTTTTGAGCTTGTTTTGATTGATGGAAACTAATGCCATCTCACTGGCAGCGAAAAAGGCATTAATAAAAATTAAAACGAAAACTAAAATCAATATATAAATATCTGTCATAAACACCACCTAAAATCAAAAAAGATTATTTTTCGTGTAAATATTTTTTCTGATAAATAATTCTTAAAGCATTTAATACACAAAGAATTGCTACTCCAACATCCGCAAAGATTGATAACCACATTGTCATTAATCTAAGTTCGGACACTGAATTTAAAACAGTTAAAGTAAGAAATATAAATTTGATAACTAAAGAAAAGATGATGTTTTGTGTTGAAATCCCCCGAGTCTTCTTCGCGATTCTTATTGCTTTATCTAATAATCTCACATCATTGTTAATAATAATGATATCACTAACTTCGATAGCTAAGTCACTTGCACTCCCTAATGAAACGCCAATATCAGCATTTTTTAATAGAGGAGCATCATTTATTCCATCCCCTATATAAAGGGACACTGAATTAGTGCGTATATCATTGAACTTACTTAATTTCTCTTCAGGAAGCAACTCTGAATAATACTCAATTCCCCCAAGTTGCAAGGCAATATCTCTAGCTGAATCTTCGTTATCTCCCGTGAGCATTACCGTATCATATTCTTTAGTAAAATCTCTAACAGTTTCCATCGATGTTTCTTTTAATTCATCTTTAATAATTATATGACCAATATATTTTCCATCAAAAGCAATAAATGTATACGAACCGATGGCTAATTTTTCGCTAGTAACTTCAATGTTGTTATTAAGCAAATATTTCTTACTACCAGCTAATAAAGTTTTACCCTCTATTTCTCCACTGATTCCAAAACCAGGAATCTCTTTGACATTAGAGACTTGATAGATAGGGAAATTATTATATTCAACAATTGCTTTGGCAATCGGATGATTAGAAAACTTTTCAATAGAAGCAGCTAACATCAAGGTTTCCATATTACTGTATTCTTTAACAAAGAAGTCACCATATGTAAGAGTACCAGTCTTATCAAGAGCTATCGTCTCTACCTCAGTAATTGTATGAAGGTAAGTTGAGCCTTTAAATAAGATTCCGTTTTTTGCCGCGATACCAATTCCAGCATAATAAGATAAAGGGACAGATAAAACTAATGAACAAGGGCAAGATATAACTAAGAATATCGCTGCACTATAGATGTAATCTTCAATATCTTTAATATCAAATATAAGCCCAACTATTATTAATAACATGGCTAATCCCACAACTATCGGAGTATATATTTTAGCAAATTTTGTAATAAACATTTCTTGTTTTGATTTCTTATTGGTTGCATTTTCAATCAAATCAATAATTTTTGCTAAGGTTGAGTTTTTATATTCTTGAGTAACTTCAATATGAATAACGTCACCGACATTAATGTTACCAGAAAGTACTTTGTTTCCAGCATGAACAGTCTTTAATTTAGCTTCTCCAGTTAGTTCCGAAGTGTTTAGAGAAGTAGAACCTAGGATTATCTTGCCATCCATAGGTATTCTTTCTCCGTTCTTTACTACGATAACATCACCAACTTTGACTTGTAAGGGATCTTTAATTATAATTTTATCGTTTTCTAAAACATTAGCGTATTCAACCTTTAAATTGATTAGAGAAGAAACTTCGTTTTTTGATTTTTGGACTGCGCGATTTTGTAAATATTCACCAAAAGAATAAAGAATCACAACTGCAATACTTTCTTTATACTCACCCAAAAACATCGCTGCTAATGTAGCGATTATCATTAAAGTATTCTCATTAAAGATGTTAAAGTTCCTAATTCCTTTAATCTGCAAAATCATAAGTTTAGATATAAGGAATAAATATCCAATCCAATAGAGAGTAGTCTTAAATATCTGATTTGGTGGTAAAAAAGTAGTTTTAAAAGTATTGTTTATAATGTTGATCATGTCAGCGTCAACAGCTAATGCAAATAAAATCAAAATGACACCGACTAGAACAAATTTATACTCACTTAGAAAATTTGTTTTAGTCTCTTCAATTTTTGTTTCGTAATAATGGGTTATTACATTGTCTTCTAGGACATCGACAATACCCTTGATTTCCTTTAAAGCTTTATCTTCATCATACTCATCTTTGAAATCTACTAGTAATATTTGATTAGCATAATTAAATGAAGCTGAGTTAACATAAGGTAATCTTGAAGTTCTTCTCTCCACTTTGGCTATACAATTGGAACAAGTAAGATTTTTCATAACGATTTTTCTAACCATAGTAAGTACCTACTTATAATTAATTTTTGATATATAATATTATACTTTATCTTTTTTTAATGTCAAATAGATATAACAGCATCTTATATTTGAAAATCATTGTCATTGTGATAAAATATTATAGAAGGAAGTGATATTAATGAATTGGTTCGAAGTATCAAAAGAATATGAAAAAGAATATATTGATTTAGTTAAGAAATTACTTAAAATTCCAACAGTATTAGAAAAATATGATCCCGATAATTTAAACGCTCCATTTGGTAAAGATATCAAAAAAGCTTTAGACTTCATGTTAAAGACTGCAGAAAAGGATGGCTTTGTTGTAAAAAACATTGATAACTATGCAGGACATATTGAAATGGGTGAAGGCGAAGAAATTATTGGTGTATTGGGACATCTTGACGTTGTTCCTGCGGGGGGTAAGTGGCATAACCCACCTTTTTCAGCTTATGAAGCAGATGGAAAAATATATGCTCGTGGGGCAATGGATGACAAAGGTCCAACGATAGCAGCGTATATCGCAATGAAGATGCTTAAAGATCAAGGAGTCAAACTAAAAAAACGTGTAAGATTAATCCTTGGTTGTGATGAAGAGAGTGGAATGAGAGGCATCCAAAGGTATCTAGAAAAAGAGAAAATGCCTGATGTAGGTTTTGCTCCTGATGCAGAATTTCCTTTGATTTTCGCGGAAAAAGGGATCTACAGTTTTAATGTCACTGGTGAGTTTGAAGATGATTTAATCGAATCTTTAAACGCTGGTGAACGTTATAATGTAGTTCCAGATGAGTGTGTAGTAGTAGTCAAAAAGAACCTTCAAAAAGAATTTATAAAGTACTTACAAGATAACAAAGTACACGGAAGGGTTTATAAAGATACCTATACTGTCTTTGGAAAGAACGCTCATGCGGCTTGGCCACACTTAGGAGTAAATGCAATTTATTTGATGGCTAAGTTCCTTAAGGAACACACTAAAAATCCATTTATTCACTTTATCGATAAATATTTAAGCGATGATTTTCTTGGAAAAAAAATGGGTATTGATACTTATGATCAGGAAATGAAAGAATTAACATTAAATACAGGGTTCATTCATTTTGATGGAAAAAAAGGTGAAATAGGTGTTAATATTCGCTATCCAAGAAATTATAAGTTTGCAGAAAAAGAAAAACAAATTATCAAACTTGCTAAAGAGTTTAAATTAGAATATAATCTTGTTGGAAATTCCAATCCTCATTATGTATCTCCTGATGATGATTTAGTAAAGAATTTACATCAAGCATATATGAAGTATACTGGCGATCATGATTCAAGGATCATGAGTATTGGCGGAGGAACCTACGCTAGAATTCTAAAAAAAGCAGTTGCTTTCGGACCAAATCTTCCTGGTCAAGAAGATTTAGCTCATCAACCAAACGAATACTTAGTTGTTAAGGATATGATGACTGCTATTAGCATATATGCTGAAAGTATCGTCATGCTTGCAGGGGGGAAATAATGCGTTTAAGAAACGTTAAGTATGCAAAAGAATTGATAGAAGCATATCCAGACATTGTCATAGTCAACCCAAAAAAGCACGCTGGGAAATGGAATCAACTTTTTGATAATTCTAATCCGATTGAATTAGAAATCGGTTGTGGTAAGGGTAAATTTATTTATGAAAAAGCTGAAAAGAATCCCAATATTAATTTTATTGGAATTGAAAAGTTTGATTCAGTGATTGTTAGAGCTTTAGAAAAAATGATTGTTAACCCGCTTGACAACTTAAAGTTAATTCGCTTTGATGCAGTTAACGTAGATGATATTTTTATTACTGATGAAATTGACAATATTTACTTGAATTTTTCTGACCCTTGGCCGAAAAGAAGGCAAGCTAAAAGACGTTTAACAAGTCCGCAATTTCTAAAGCGATATCTTAAAATACTTAAAACTTCAGGAAACATTGTTTTCAAAACTGATAATTTTGGTTTGTTTGAGTACTCTCTAATGAGTTTTAATCATCATCCTTTATTTAAAATTGAAAATTTCCTGTTAAACCTTTATGGTGACTTACCAGATAATAATATTCAAACAGAGTTTGAGATTAGATTTGTAGAGATGAATAAGCCTATTTATTATATTAAGACAAAACGAAGATAGAGGATAAAGATGAAAAAATTATACAAAGATTTAGTTAATCTACCGGGAGTTTCCGGCCAAGAAAAGTATGTACGAGAATATATGAGAAATCATTTAGAAAAATTGTCTGAAGAAATAGTCGAAGATAATTTAGGGTCAATTTTCGGTGGTATAAACCTAGATTCTAATGGACCAACTGTCATGATAGCCGGACATATGGATGAAGTCGGAGCTATTGTTAAAGAAATCACTAAAAATGGTTTGATTAAATTACTTCCTATCGGAGGAATCAGTGCTCCAGTTGCTATTTCACAACACATGAATATAGTTATTGGTGATGGTACATTTGTTCCTGGTGTTATTGGTGCTAAGCCACCACATTTACTAAGAGATAAGAGTACTTCTCAAGTGTCTAGTTTCGATGATTTTTATTTAGATATAGCAGCTGATGATTACGATCATGCCAAAAGTTTAGGTGTGAAAATTGGTCAACAAGTAGTTTTCGAGAACGTTTATAAAGAAAGTAAAGATGGTAAGAAAATCTTTTCCAAGGCTTGGGACAACCGCTTTGGCAGTGGAATGGTTTTAGATATCCTAGAATCAATTGAAAAAGAAGATTTAAAATGTAAGTTATATGCTGGTGCTAACGTTCAAGAAGAAGTAGGTTTAAGAGGCGCTGTAACATCTTCTTATAAAATTAAACCCGATTTATTTTTAGCAGTTGATTGTTCACCGTGTTCAGACACTTTTGAACAGAGTGAAGTAGGTGGTTCATTAGGAAAAGGTTTCATGGTTAGATTTTATGATCCAAGAGCACTCTTGCACCAAGGAATGAAAAAGTTCATCGAAGAAACAGCTGAGAAAAACAATATTAAGTTTCAATACTATAATTCTATGGGCGGTACAGATGCAGCTGCGGTTCAAATGTCAAGAGAAGGAGTCTTAGTAGCCACAATAGGAATGCCTTCAAGATATATTCACTCAACAACTTCAATCATCCATAAAGATGATTACGAAGCAGTTAAGGCCCAAATTTTAGCGATGCTAAAAGAAATAGATTGGCAGAAAATTAAAGAAATCAAACATAACGTTTAAAATAAAAGAATTACTTATGAGACCGTAACAAATTACGGCTTGGAAAGGAAAAAAATGGAAAAACGTGTTATGAGTTCACGAGATAAAATTCGTGAAATGACAATAATCGCAATGTTTATTGCGATTATTGCAGTTATGGGGTTCATCCCTCAAGTAGGATTTATTCAAATTTTTGGTGTCTCAGCTACGCTGATTCACATACCGGTATTAATCGGTGCAGTGTTATTAGGAAGAAAAGGCGGAATTATTCTCGGTTTAGCTTTTGGTTTAGTATCTTTGATTAGAGCTACAACTAGCGGAGGATTTGATTTTCTTTTCATTTTCCCTTGGGTATCTATCTTGCCAAGGTTTATTTTCGGGTTGATAATATATGATTTTTATCGACTAATTCACAAGTTGATTAAAATTCAGATTATCGCTTTAGTCGTAAGCTTTTTACTTTTGAGTTTAATTCATTCGCTCATGGTTTTACCAATGATGGTTTCCACTTTCCCAATCATCTTGAATAATGCTAATTTTACAGAGATTGTTGGTGATAGCATGTCGCAAATCGAAGCAACCAATAGTTTTAGTTCAGCGATAAAATTGATATGGGGAGTATTAATTAGCATTAGCATTGTTGAAGCAGCTTTAGCGGCTATCATCGGTGGTATTGTTACAGACAGATTGATAAAGTATTTAAATTTTCCTGGCAATATAGCGCTAAAACAAAAACTAAATACTGAAAATATTAAGGAAGATAACAATGAAGATAGCAATTGATATTGGTAATACAACCATTGCAATTGGTCTAAGCGATGACGGTAAAGAAATCAGAAAAATTTATCGCATTAATACAGAGAAGAATAAGTCGGCTGATGAATATGCAATTAGGTTAAATGGTTTCATCAAGAATTGTGATGAGGTGATTATTTCATCGGTTGTACCGGAATTAAACGAAGTATTTACCGATTATTTTACTGACCAATTTAATTTGACTCCCTTATTTGTTGGAACTGGGGTTAAAACCGGAATTAAAATCAATTCGGATAATCCAAAAGAAGTAGGTGCTGATTTAATTGGTAATTCTGTTGGAGCGACTAGTGTTTATGACGAAACTTGTTTAATTATCGATTTAGGTACAGCTACAACCTTCACTTATCTTGAAGAAAAAGTTTTAAAAGGTGTTGTAATAGCTACTGGACTAACAACCAGTAAAAATGCCCTTGTTTCGATGACATCATTATTGCCTCAAGTTGAGTTAAAAGCAACAAAGAAAGTCTTAGGAACAAATTCTGTCGATTGTATTAAGTCAGGACTAGTTTATGGGCACGCCTCAATGGTGGACGGAATGATAAAAAGGATTAAAACAGAAACTAACAATCCAAATTTAACTGTTATAATGACCGGTGGTCACGCGAAGATAATCGCACCTTATTGTGAAGAAAAGATTATTCTTGATGATAGTTTAATTTTAAAAGGTTTATTGTTGATTTTAAAGAAAAATATCCGTTAATTTAAATGCACTTGCCTAAGTGCATTTTTTCTTGAAATATGATAGAATAATTACGATGTAGTGAAGGAGTGATCTCGTGAAGAAAAAATTACTATTAATTGATGCCAGCAATCTTTTGTTTCGGTCTTATTATGCCACAGCCTACAGTGGAAATTTGATGCAGACTCCTGAAGGATTATATACAAATGGGATTTTTGGTTTTGCACATGCGATGACAAAGTTACTTGACAACGGATATACTCACGTTTTGGTAGCTCTAGATTGTGAAGGAAAAACTCATCGACATGAAATTTATAATGATTATAAAGGAACAAGAAAAGATACTCCAGAAGAACTTAAAGAACAATTCGCCTATATGAAAGAATATCTTGATGCTCTAGGTGTTTATAAATATGAACAAGATTATTATGAGGCCGATGATATTATCGGTTATGCTGTCGAACATTATAAAACTTTATTTGATGAAGTAACCATCTATTCTAATGATCATGATTTAGTTCAGTTATTAGACAAAAATGTAAATCAGTTGATTTCAAGAAAAGGTTTGAAAGAAGTAGAAATTTATACTCCAGAATATGTAAAAGAAAAACTCGGATTTTCAACTAACCAAGTTACAGATTACAAAGGCTTAGTTGGCGATAGTTCAGATAATATTCCGGGAATTCCTGGAGTTGGAGATAAAACAGCTGTTAAGTTGCTTTTGGAATACCCCCATATTGAAAATCTTTATGAGAATATCGATTCAATAACAGGGAAACTAAAGGAAAAACTTGTCAACAACAAAGAAATCTGTTTTTTTTCCAAAGAGCTAGCGACGATAAAAACAAACTTTGATAATAAAATTGATATTGATAAAGCAGAATACAAAGGCTTTGATGAAGAAAAATTAATGGAGTTTTATAAAAAGATGAACTTCAACAGTTTTATGAAAAACTTAAAGAAAAACAATAAAGTTGTAAATAATGATTACGAAATTTTAGATTCTGTAGAAAAGATTAACAAAATAAAATATTCAGATGGCTATTTACACTTAGAAGTCCTTGGTGAAAACTACCATACTGACCAAAAATTAGGCTTTGGTTTAATTATTAATGATAAGGCATATTATTTGCCTTATGAAATAGCAATTAAAGCAGAAGGCTTTAAAGACTTTATGAACAGCAATGAGCACAAAAAGTATGTTTATGATTTAAAAAAGATTAAAGTATCTTTGCTTTGGGATAATATTCCTTCGAAAAACTATGATTTCGATCTTTTGTTATCAGCCTATTTAGTAAATCCCGCAATTAAACAGGATGACTTCTCTTTGGTTGTTCAATCTTTGGGTTATGGTGATGTAATTTCAAATGAATTTATTTACGGAAAAGGAGCTAAATTTTCTCTTCCGGAAAAAGATAAGTATATCAAGCATATCATAACTAAAGTAAAAGCAATCAAAGATTTACACGAATCTTCATTGGAAAAGAACCGTGATTTGAAACAGCTTAACTTATTGAATGAAATTGAGATTCCTCTAGCTGATTTATTAGCTGATATGGAATATCAAGGGATTTTAATAGATACTAAAAGACTAGATGAGTTCGGAACCCATCTAAGCGAAGAAATTTCAATTCTGGAAGACTCAATCTATGACAAAGCCAACAAAAAATTTAATATCAACAGCCCTAAACAGCTTGGAGAGGTTCTTTTTGATGATTTAGGTCTACCTACTAACAAAAAAACTAAAAGTGGCTATTCAACGGATATATCTGTACTGAACAAATTGAAATCTTTTCATCCAATTATCGGCGAAATTATTAATTACCGAACACTTTCAAAATTACATTCTACTTACTATCAAGGATTTTTAGAAGCGTTAAAATTAAAAGATGATAAGCGAATCCACACCATTTATCAGCAAGCCCTAACCAAAACTGGAAGATTGTCATCTAAGGAGCCAAATCTCCAAAATATTCCTGTTAAAACCGAAGAAGGTAAAGTCTTAAGAAAGATTTTTATTCCAAGTTCCAAAAACACCTTGCTTTCATTTGACTATTCACAAATTGAACTAAGAGTTGTTTGTGAATTAGCTAAGATTAAAAACTTGGAAAAAGCGTTCGCGGATAATCTAGACATTCATTATGAAACCGCAAAGAAAATCTTCAATAAAACAGAGATAAGTGATTATGAGCGATCAATTGCTAAAGCGATAAACTTTAGCATAATCTATGGAAAAACAGCCTGGGGTTTGTCAGAGGACTTAGATATTTCACCAAAAGAAGCAGAAAGATTTATCAATTCCTATTTTTCAACTTATCCAGAAATTAAAACTTATATGGATGAACAAATCAAATTTGCTGAAGAAAATGGCTATGTAAAAACTTTGTTTGATCGAATTATTTATATACCAGAAATCAAATCTAATAATTATATGACCAGACAATTTGGAAAAAGAATTGCCATGAACGCTCCGATTCAAGGGACTGCTGCAGATATCTTAAAAATTGCGATGGTGAAGATTAGCGAAAAGTTTAAATCTTTAAACTTAAAGTCGAAAATCATCTTGCAAATACACGATGAAATAGTATTAGACTGTCTTCCTGAAGAACTGGAAGAAGTTACAAAAATAACTAAAGAAACAATGGAAAATGCTGTTAGTTTCAACACAAAATTAATCGCAAATTTCAAGAGTGGCGAAAATCTATATGAGGTGAAGTAAGATGCCCGAACTACCAGAGGTTGAAACAGTAAGAAATACCTTGAAAAATTATTTGATTGAGAGAAAAATTATAAAAATAATTACCCCTTATCCCAATATAATAAAAGTAGATGTCGAGACCTTTAAAGAAAAACTTCAAAATCAAACGTTTACCGATATAAAGCGTTACGGAAAATATTTGGTATTTGAGTTTAACGACTACACACTAGTTAGTCATCTACGGATGGAAGGGAAATATTTTTTAAGAACTAGCCCGAAAGAGTTTACTAAACATGAACATGTGATTTTTCAACTAGATAACGGTTTATATTTAAGTTATCATGACGTGAGAAAGTTCGGAACTATGGAACTTAGTAAAATAGGTGAAGAATTCAATCTAGAAAGTTTGAGTAAACTGGGTGTGGAAGTTAATGCTGAAAACATCGACATAAAAAAGATATTTGATTTGACGAAAAAATCAAAAAGACCAATAAAAGCAGTTCTATTAGATCAAACTATTATTACTGGCTTAGGGAATATCTATGTTGATGAGACTTTGTTTAGATCTAAAATTCATCCAGCTACTATGGCCGATAAAATTAGTCAGTTAGAACTCAAAAGAATCTTAAAAAATGCAAAAGCAGTTGTTGATGAAGCAATATTACAAGGCGGAACCACAATTAGAACTTACCAATCCTCACTTGGGGTTGATGGTAGATTCCAAAATCAACTAAATGTACATACTTTAGTTGGAGAACCTTGTAAAGTATGTGGCGATAAAATTCAAAAGATAAGAGTCGGGGGAAGAGGAACTTATTTTTGCCCCACCTGTCAAAAAAGGAAGTAACGATGATTAGAATAGGTTTAACCGGGGGAATCGCCTCAGGAAAGTCCTTGATTAGCGATTTCTTTCGACAAGAAAATATCATAGTTTTAGATGCGGATATGATTTATAAAAATTTACTTTATACAAATCAGGTTATGCGAACGAAGATTATCAAGGAGTTTTCTCTTGATGAAATTGATCTCAAAGAATTAGCAAAAAAAGTTTTTGCTAATCCTCACGAGTTAAAAAAACTTAATCGAATCACTCATCCTTTTGTTATTCGCGCTTTCAAAGAACAATTATCTAGATATGAGGAAGAAGAAAAATATATCGTGTTGGATATTCCTTTGTTATTTGAAGCGAATATGGAAGACTTTTGTGACTATATAATCTGTGTTTACACCAATGAAGAAGAACAGTTAAAACGTTTAGTAGAAAGAAACAATTTATCACGAGAAGAAGCGAAAAAAAGAATTGATTCACAATGGCCTTTAAAGGAAAAATGCGCAAAAAGTCATTATGTAATTGATAATTCTTTTGAAAAATCATTTACTAAACAACAATTTATTGATATATTTAAAAAGATAAAGGAGGAAGAAAATGTCAATTAAAACCTTTTTTGCAAATAATTGCGAAACTAGAGAACTCCATCGAGAACCAGAATTAAGAACGAACTACTATGGTAATAATTTCTCGCAAATCGTTGCGGTTTTAAATGAAATTGCTTCAGAAATGCGTTTGGAAGTAAGAAATGTCGATAAAACCCATCGAGAAGTTTATATGTTAGGTCAGGGGTATGATGTAATATTTACTTTAGTAGAAATTACTCCAATTGAAATAGGTGTAGATATCAAAGTCAATTGGTTTAGCGCTTTAGGATTTAACCGTCCCAAAAAGAAAATTATGGAAATTTACAGTAAAATGAAGAAAAAATTACGTTTTAAAGGCGTAGCTTTACACCCATAGGAGGATGTTGTTTGGAAACCCTAAGAAGAAGTGATGTATTTGTTGTTTCTGGTGAAGGTCTATGCTCTGAAATCGATTATCAGGTGTTGACCTTGCTTTATCAACCGATTATCGGTGAGGGGGCTTTTACCCTTTATATGACATTGATGAATCTTCTTAATCGTCAAGACTTGATTTCCGAAGAATATCTTCATGCTGATTTAGAATCACTGTTGGGAAAACGAGTTCAAGAAATTGAAGAAGACCGTCATAGACTTGAGGCGATTGGCTTGCTAATCACTTTTTTCGCTAACGATAGTTTCACTTATGAAATTAAGTTGCCTCTTAGTGCTCGAAGTTTTATTAATGATGGTATTTTAGGTGAGTACCTAATTGCTTCAATTACTAAAACAAGATTTAAAAAACTCTTAAAAATATTTAAAGTTAAAGTTCCGAACAAACGGCAAAAATATAATATTTCTAAGGCTTTTAACGAAGTCTTTGCAGCAATAGGGACTAATGACACAGAATATGAGATCGATTTGCTTTCAAGTAAAACAAAAAGTTTTACAACTTTAAATAACTATGATTTCAATTGGCGACTTTTTGCTGAAAGCATTCCTACTGAAATGTATGATGTACAAAATTTAACTGAAGCGGTTAAAGCGAAAATTGAACAATTGAGTTATGTATATGGATTAGATGAACTGAAAATGGCAGAGATTTTCTTGAAATCTCTCGATGATAACAATGTTATTAATATTGAAGTTTTAGCTGTCAACTCTCGCTCGAATTATTCGAGTCTTACAGTTGATCCGACTCCAGAAGTTGTTGAAGTTAAAACCGACGATCACTTAGGTGTACTAGAATATTTCAAACAGAAATCACCAAAAGAAGTACTAGCTGAATTAGGTGACGGACTAGTTTCAACAGCTGATTTAAGACATGTAGAACGATTAATTGATGAAGTTGGATTAGATGTAGGTGTAGTAAAAGTTTTACTTGCTTATATTGTCAAAACAAAAGGCAAGAACTTACCTAGTTACGCATACATTCAAAAAGTCGGAATGGCCTGGAAACGCGATAAAATTGAATCAGTTGAAATGGCTCTTGATTATATTAAACATCTTGAAAGTTACCGTGAAAAACAAAAACTTAAAAAGAGTCAAAGACCGGATGTAAAACCTGATTGGTTAGATGAATATTTAAGAGAAACCGAAGGAGAATAAAAATGAAGACAATTCAAGAAGTTTTAAAAATTCCCGAAACAGAGCTTGATTACGATGAGATTATTGATCGAATAATGCAAGATCCTGTTATCGAAAAATTTATTCTCGATCATGACTTAAAACATGAAGATGTCATTAACTCGTTAAATGTGTTTATGGCTTATTCCCAAGAAAAAGCAATTTGTAAAGCTTGTCCTGGATTATCAGAATGTAAACTCAACAATAAGGGATTGACTCCTGAACTGGAATATAACTCCAACTATATATCTTTAGTTTATAAAAGATGCAGATATAATAAAACAATTGATAATGATCAGTTCATCAAAGCAGTTTATGTTCCAAAAAAGATCTTTAATGCTAGCTTAGATGATTTAGATTTGATTGGTGATGTTAGAAAATCAATAAACAAGTACATTCTTAATTTTTTAAAAGAATATTCAACTAAAAACTTTGTCAAGGGAATGTATATTCATGGAAAATATGGCACTGGAAAAACTTATATTCTTGCAATAATGGCTAATGAACTAGCAAAAATTGGACATCAAGTTTATTTTGCTTATTATCC
>JBAYQC010000006.1:0-24344 GCA_041677365.1 Candidatus Izemoplasmatales bacterium
GATCAAACTCTCCATAATTTTATTTATAGTTTGTTTTTTAGCTCATTATTTGTTTTCAAAAAAATTGGTTTGTTGTTTAGTTTGTTCTTCTTTATATGTTTAGTTTTCAAAGACCGATAAGTTTTGCGTGATTTTCACACGCTTAATCATTTTACCATAAGCAATAATGCATGTCAACTATTTTATTCCTGTTTTTTTAACTTTTTTTTGATTCATTTTAAAAATTCGTTTTTTTGCGGTTTTTTGCGGTTTTTCAGTAATATTTAGGCCGCAAAGTATTTGCTTTACGGCCTAAAAAATTTACTCTTCAAAAGTCTCAAATAAATCTTCTTCTTCCTCAGGTTGTTCATAAGTAAATTCAATATCTCGTAAAATTCCAGTTCCCGCTGGAATCAATCCACCGATAATTACATTTTCTTTCAACCCAAGTAATGGATCTTTCTTTCCTCTAATCGCAGCGTCCGTTAAAACTCTAGTGGTTTCTTGGAACGAAGCGGCAGAAAGGAATGAATCAGATTTTAAACTTGCTTTAGTAATACCGAGTAGTATCGGTCTTGCTACAGCTGGTTTTAATCCGGCTTGGAAAGCTTTTTTATTAGCTTCGATAAATTGAGTAACAGAAATTTGACTTCCAGGTAATAAGTCTGTATCACCTTCTAGGATAACTGTCATTCTTCTAGACATCTGTCTAACGATAATTTCAATATGTTTATCGGAAATATCTTCACCTTGGGCACGATATACTCTTTGCACCTCAGATAAGAAGTATTTTTGAACAGTTTCCATATCAGTTACTCTCAATAATTCTTTCGGATTAATTGTTCCGTCCGTTAATTGAGTTCCGGCTTTAACAAAATCCCCTTCAGAAACTCGAGGTTGAACATTAGAATTTGTTTCATAATGTTTTTCTTCGATATCATTTTTAATATAGATGATATATCTTTCTTCAACAGGTTCAATCTTAGTGACAGTTCCGCTGATTTCAGAAATTATTGATTTAAGTTTTGATTTTCTCGCTTCAAACAACTCTTGAACACGAGGCAAACCTTGGGTAATATCGTCTCCAGCAACACCACCGGTATGGAAGGTTCTCATGGTTAACTGAGTACCAGGCTCACCAATAGATTGAGCTGCGATAATACCAACTGATTCTCCAACTTCAGCCTTAGAACCTGTAGCTAAGTTTTGTCCGTAACATTTACGACAAATACCAACTTCAGCTGAGCAGGTAAGGGCAGTTCTGATTGGCGCAGATTTTATACCTGCATCTTGAACTGCTTTAGCTAGTTTTGGTGTGATATATTCATTGCGTTTAATTAAAATTTGATTAGTTTCTGGATGTAAGATATCCTGAGCCGCGTATCTGCCAGAAAGTCTTTCCTCTAATGATTCAATAACTTTATGATCACGGTCTAAGATTTCTTCAACCCAGATGCCTTTGTCAGTTCCACAATCTTCAACAGAAATAACAACATCTTGACTAACGTCAACTAATCTTCTAGTTAAGTATCCTGATTCTGCCGTTTTTAGTGCGGTGTCGGTAGAACCCTTTCTCGCACCATGAGTTGAAATAAAGAACTCTGACATTGTTAAACCTTCTCTAAATGATGCTTTAATCGGTAATTCAATCGTATCCCCACTAGGGTTACTCATCAATCCACGCATACCGGCCAACTGAGTAAAGTTTGAGGCTTTACCTCTGGCTCCAGAGTCGCTCATCATAAAGATGTGGTTATCATTTTTCAATTCATTCAATAGTCCTTCTTGGATTTCTGCTTTGGCTTGATCCCATTCAGAGATAACTAATTTTTTTCTTTCTTCATCAGTTAACATACCCATTTGGTATAATTCATGAACTTGATCAACCTTTTCATTATGTTTTCCAAGAACTTCTTGTTTTTTAGAATATACTTGAACATCAGAAGCTGCTACAGTAATACCGGCAATTGTTGAATATTTAAAGCCGATATTCTTCATTTTATCTAGCATTTTAGATGTTTCATTAATTTTGTATTTTTCAAAAATTTGCGCAATAATTAAACTTAAAAACTTACGTTTAAAAGGTGATACTAAAGGCATATCTTTGATAATTGCTGGAATATTTTCACCGGGTTTAATAAAGTATATTGAAGGTGTCTCCACAATTAAATTAGTTTCTGTAGGTTCATTAATATATGGGAAACTATCCGGTAAAATTTTATTGAAAATTAGTTTTCCAGGAGTTGTTACTAAATAGTATGAAGTTAAACTCTTAGGAACACGTTTCATAAATGATAAGATGTTGTTTGACTGCATAAAACCAACTTCATTATCAACTTCTTCATCAACGAAATCAGCTTTTGGAGTGATATGTGAATCAATCTTAAGCGCGATTCTTGAATGTAATGTGATGTATTCATTTTCTAAGGCCAACATAACTTCATCATAGTTAGAGAAATATGATCCTTCACCTAATTCTCCTGGTTTTTCCATGGTTAGGTAATAGTTACCTAAAACCATATCCTGAGAAGGAGTAACAATTGGTTTTCCGTCTTTAGGCGCTAAGATATTGTTAGATGCAAGCATTAATACTCTCGCCTCTGCTTGAGCTTCTTCTGATAATGGAACGTGAACAGCCATTTGGTCACCGTCAAAGTCAGCGTTGAAAGCTGGGGTTACAAGTGGATGCAGACGAATTGCTTTACCTTCTACTAGTTTAGGTTCAAATGCTTGAATACCCAATCTATGAAGCGTTGGGGCGCGGTTTAATAGTACCGGATGTTCTTTAATTACATCTTCTAAAACTGCCCATACTCTTTTATCTAATTTTTCAATTAAATTCTTTGCGCTTTTTAAGTTTGACGTGATACCACGTTCAATCATCTCTTTAATAACAAAAGGTTTGAACAAAGTAACAGCCATTTCTTTTGGAAGTCCACATTGATACATCTCTAAATCAGGTCCAACAACGATAACACTTCGACCAGAATAATCAACTCGTTTACCAAGTAAGTTTTGACGGAATCGTCCTTGTTTTCCTCGTAAAAGATCAGAAAGTGATTTTAATGGTCTGTTTCTTTCGACAACCATTTTTCTTCCGCGTTTCGAGTTGTCAATCAAAGCATCTACTGCTTCTTGTAACATCCGTTTTTCATTCTTAGTAATCAAGTGTGGCGCGTTTTGTTGGAATTGTTTTTCCAAACGTTTGTTACGGTTTAAAATTCTTCTATAAAGGTCATTAAGGTCAGTTGTAGCGAATCTACCACCATCTAATTGCACCATTGGTCTTAAGTCAGGTGGGATAACTGGTAAAACATCCATAACCATCCACTCTGGCTTATTATCACTGTTATTAAATGCTTCTACTACATTAAGACGTTTAACGATTTTATCACGTCTTTGTTTTGAAGCGGTTTTCAATTCAACTCTAAGTCTTAGAGTTTCTTCATTTAAATCAATTTTTTGTAATAAATATTTAACTGCTTCAGCTCCGGTTAAGGCTTTGAAACGAGTTCCATATTCAAAATATTTTTCACTGTATTCTCTTTCTGACAGGATTTGTTTGAATTCTAAATCTGTGTCTCCAGGTTCAACAACGATATAAGAAGCTAAATATACGACTTCTTCCAAATCTTTGCTTTTAATATCTAATAAAGTAGCGAGCCTAGAAGGAGAATTTCTTAAATACCAAGTATGAACTACAGGAGCTTTCAACTCGATATGTCCCATTCTTTCTCTTCTTACTTTAGCTTCAGTTATTTCCACACCACAATTTGGACAAATTTTTCCAGGATGTGAACTCTTCTTGCTTTTGTTTGAACAAGCACATTGATAATCCTTAGTTGGCCCAAAGATTCTTTCGCAGAATAAACCATCTTTTTCGGGTTTCAATGTACGGTAGTTAATAGTTTCGTGTTTGGTAACCTCTCCATAAGACCAAGATCTTATTTCTTCTGGAGATGCTAATCTTATTTTCAAATGTGAAAACTTTTGACTCATCTAATTTTCCTCCTTACGATTGAAATCCAAATTTAGCAATATAATCTTCCTCTTTGTCAACTAAGCTCTTATCTACTTCGTTAGCTCCGGTATCCTTATTAATCAATTCAACATAGATACCTAAAGAACGTAGTTCCCGAGTTAGAACTCGGAATGATTCTGGTAATAATGGTGATGGTATTGGTTGTCCATCGGTAATAGCTTTAAACACCTTATTTCTTCCGATAATATCATCAGACTTAACGGTAAGCATTTCTTGAAGTGTGTAAGCAGCACCATAAGCTTCCAATGCCCAAACTTCCATTTCCCCGAATCTTTGTCCACCATTTTGAGCTTTACCGCCCATTGGTTGTTGGGTAACCAAAGTATATGGACCAACGCTACGAGCATGCAATTTGTCATCAACCATATGGTCAAGTTTAATCATATACATTACTCCAACACTAATCCGATTATCAAATTTTCTACCTGTACGGCCATCATACAATGTATATTTACCGTCTACAGGCATTCTTGCTTCATTCATAATCTCATCGAGGTCGCTTTGTTCAACACCGTCAAATACTGGTGTTGCAACATGGATTCCTAATTGTTTAGCAGCCATACCTAAGTGGATTTCCAATACCTGACCGATGTTCATACGTGATGGAACCCCTTGTGGATTCAACATGATATCTACCGGTGTACCATCTTCTAAGTAAGGCATATCTTCCTGTGGTAATATTTTAGAAATAACCCCTTTGTTACCATGTCTACCAGCCATTTTATCACCCTCAGAAATTTTTCTTTTCTGAACGATATAAACTCTGACTGACATGTTAACCCCTAGACTAAGTTCATCTTTTCCTCTTTCGAAAACTTGAACCGAACGAACAATTCCGCCACCACCGTGAGGAACTTTAAGCGAAGTATCTCTAACTTCACGAGATTTTTCACCAAAAATCGCTAATAATAATTTTTCTTCTGGAGAAGGATCAGTTTGACCTTTAGGAGTAACTTTACCTACTAAAATGTCGCCTTCTTTAACTTCGGTACCAGGAATGATAATTCCGTTAGCATCTAAGTATCTTCTTCCTTCTTCACCAACATTAGGAATTTCTCTAGTAATTTCTTCCTTACCTAATTTGGTATCTCTAGCTTCAACCTCATATTTTTCAATATGAATTGAAGTATAAACATCGTCTTGAACTAATCTTTCATTCATGATGACAGCATCTTCATAGTTATATCCATCCCAAGTCATGAAGGCAACAACTACATTACGTCCAATTGCTAACTCACCTTGATCCATGGATGGTCCATCGGCGATAATATCACCTTTAGAAACCTCTTCGCCAACACCCACTATAGGCGTTTGATTAATACAAGTACCTTGATTAGATCTTTGGAATTTTAAAAGTTCATGTCTTTCTAATTCACCGTTAAATGTACGTATTCTAATTTCTTTACCGTCAACATACTCAATCACTCCAGAATTTCTCGCAATTAATGCTGTTCCTGAATCTTGAGCAACTCGGTGTTCAATACCAGTTCCTACGTATGGAGCTTCAGCTTTTAATAACGGAATCGCTTGACGTTGCATGTTAGCACCCATTAAAGCTCTATTAGCATCATCATGCTCTAAGAAAGGAATTGAGGCAGTTGAGACTGATACAATTTGTTTTGGTGAAACGTCAATATAGTCACAGTCTTTTCTGTCAAAAATTTTAGTTTCGCCATTTAAACGAGCGACAACACGGTTTTCTTTAATAGTCATATCATCATTTAACACAGCGTTTGCTTGGGCGATAACGAAATCGCGCTCTTCATCTGCGGTTAAGTAATGTACTTCATCGGTAACTCTAAAGGTATCTTTATCTATTTTTATGTATGGTGTTTCAATAAACCCGTACTTATTCACCTTAACATAACAAGCCAATGAGTTAATCAAACCGATATTTTGACCTTCTGGTGTTTCAATCGGACAAATTCTACCATAATGGCTTTGATGAACGTCACGAACCTCGAAACCAGCACGATCTCTAGTAAGACCACCAGGTCCTAGAGCTGAGATTCTTCTTTTATGAGTTAATTCATCTAAAGGATTGGTTTGTTGCATAAACTGTGATAACTGAGAGCTACCGAAAAACTCTTTGATTGAAGATGTCAACGGTCTAATATTAATTAAGTTTTGCGGTGTAATTGTTTTTGGATCTTTAGTTGAGATTCTATCTTTAACATTTTTTTCCATCTTCGCTAAGCCGATACGGAATTGATTTTTTAACAATTCACCAATCAAGCGTAAACGACGATTACCTAAATGGTCGATATCATCCATATTACCTACGCCATTGAAAAGTTGTAAGTAATAAGAAATACTAGCTAAGATATCTGAAGTTGTAATATGCAATGCAATCTCTTCAGAATTATTTCCAATTAATTTTAATTTTTTAACTTCGCCTGAGTCATCTTTAACTTCAATAAATAAGACTTCAATAAAAGTGTTCCTAACAACTTTTTGAACAAACATTTCATTTTCATTATCAGGTGCAATTTCATTACGATTTTCTCTATCAATGATTTGCTTAAGTTCTTTTTCCATTTCTTTATCGAAAACAACTCTTTGAATCATCGCTTTACGATTAGCTTTTAACAAATCTAAAGTTTCATAATTAAAAACTGTATTTTTAGCAAGAACCACTTCTCCAGTTTCAGGATCAACTAAATCCTTGGATAACTTAACGATAACACCCTTGTCTAATAGCGATTTAACGCGATTTACCACATCTAACTTCTGATTAAATTTAAAGCGTCCTACATCTGCTAAATCATAGCGTTTTTCATCGTACAATCTACTGACAAAAAACTCTCTAGCACCTTCAGTAGTTGCTGTTTCTCCTGAACGCATTTTAGCATAAACTTCTTTAATCGCTTCATCTGAGTTTAATGTTAAATCTTTTTCGAAGGTATTTTCTAAGTGTTCATGTTCTCCGAATATATCAATAATTTGTTTTTTAGTTGAAAAACCAAGAGCTTTAATCAACGTCGAAAGATAGATCTTTTTGGATCTATCGATTTTTGCAAATAGCGTATCTTTTGCATTCATCTCAAATTCAAGCCACGCTCCACGAGTCGGAATAACTTGGCCGAGATATTCTCGATGTAAGGTTTTTTTATCAATTTCTTCAGAGAAAAATACTCCGGAAGATCTAACGATCTGAGTTACAATAACTCTTTCAGAACCATTAATAATAAAAGTTCCTGTAGGTGTCATCATTGGAATATCACCCATGAAAATTTTATTTTCAATGATATGACCTTCAGTAATTACCTCTTCAGATTTACTGTCAATAAGTTTATTGTTCTTTAGGCGAACATTAACTTTTAAAGGTCGGGAGTAGTTTAAATCTTTCTCTTTACATTCTTGAACAGAATATTTTGCAGGTTCGAGTTCAAAATCACCAAAATAAAGCTCAACACTTCCGTTTAAGTCAGTTATCGGCGAAATATCCTCAAACAGTTCTTTAAGACCGGATTCGATAAACCAATCAAAAGACTCCGTCTGGACTTCAATCAAATTAGGTAAATCTACATTTGACTTAACCCGAGAATAATTTCTTCTTTCTCTTTTTTTACCATACTTGACGGTTTTGTAGTTCACACAATCACCTCATACCTTAGATTTTGTTGCAATATAATTTTTCAAAAAAAACACAAAAATGCGCATTCTATCGCATTTTAATATTTTAACACAAATGGGCAAGACAGTCAATTATTTTCTACATTTAATCACATAATAACCGCTTTTTTTATTAATCGTCTCAACCTGCGCAAAAATCTCTTTGCATTTCTTCAGCGCAGAAGCAGCTCCATGTTTCTTGTTAATGACAAAAATAAATTGTCCGTTTGCTTCTAAATGAAGGTAAGAATCTGTAAAAAAGCGATACACTACTGCTTTTCCTGCCCTTATCGGTGGATTAGTTAAGATTAAATCGTATTTGTCTTTTATCTGACTAAATCCATCACTTGAGAAAATATTAGTTTGAACTTGGTTTTGATCGGAATTTTTCTTAGTTAATATCAGCGCTCTTTCATTAACGTCTACCATATCAACATTGCTATCTTTGTTAAAACTCTTATAAGTAGTTCCAATCGGTCCATACCCGCAACCTAAGTCAAGCATTTTTTTAGCTGATATATCTAGAACCGATTCAATTAAGAGTCTTGAACCAAAATCAAGTCCTTGTTTAGAAAACACTCCGTGATCAGTAATAAAGCGAAAAGACCGATCTTTAATCTTGATGAAGATCAGTTTTTCCGCTGATTTAGTTTGATTATTTTCTTTTGAATAATAATGTGGCATTCTTCCCTCATTTAAAAGACTAAAAACCTGAGATATTCTCAGGTTTATAATTCTTTTCTAACAATTATTTTAATTCTACTTTAGCTCCAGCTGCAGTTAATTTTTCAGCAAGTTCTTTTGCTTCTGCTTCTTTAACTTTTTCTTTTACTGCAACAGGTGCAGAGTCAGTCATTTTCTTAGCGTCGATTAGACCTAATCCAGTAACTTCTCTAATTACTTTGATAACGCCAACTTTTGAAGTACCAACGTCAACTAACATAACGTCAAATTCTTTTGGACCTTCATCAACAGCTTCGTCAGCTGATTGAGCAACAGCTGGACCAGCAGCTACTGCAGTTGGATCGATACCAAATTCTTCTTTCATCGCATCGATAAGTTCTTTAATTTCTAAAATATTCATTTCTTTTAATGATTCAATAAAATCTTTAGCATTAATTTTTGCCATGGTTTTTTCCTCCTAATTACTTTCTACAGTTTCTTCTTTTTTAGTTAGCATATCTAAACCGACTGCTAACTCTCTTAGTGGTGTTAATAATTGAACTGCTAACATTGTTAACAATGTTTCTTTTCCTGGTAATTGTGCGATTTCTTTGATTTGGTCTTGATTAAAGAAATTACCATCAACTACACCAGATTTGATTTTTAATTTACGGTTCTTTTTAGCGAAAGTATGCAATACTTTAGCGGCTGATACAGAATCTTCATAAGCGAATATAACTCCGTTTGGACCTTTTAAATCTTGAGTTAAATCACCATAACCAACTTCTTCAGCTGCTCTACGAGAAATATTGTTTTTAATAACAAGTATTTCACATTCAGCGTCACGCAATAATCTTCTTAACTCTTCAGTTTTTTCTACTGTTAAGCCTTGATATTCTGCGACAACTACTGATTTAGCATTGGACATCTTTTCAGCTATCTTCTTAACTTCTTCTTGTTTTAAGTTAATAATGTTTTGATTAGACATCTGACAAGTCCTCCTTATGTCTTTAAATAGAAAACCTCTTTTTCTTCGAGAAAAAGAGGAATAAATAATCTTTATTTATTAGTCTTGATCTCGGTAGGATATTAAGCTAACTAAGCTCCTACTGTCTTCGATAAAGTTATTTATTTAGTTTTTGCTACTTCAACTTTAACCCCAGGTCCCATAGTTGATGCGACACTGACGTTCTTCATGTATACACCCTTGACTGTTGATGGTCTAGCTTTTTTGATAGTTTCTAAAATAACATTGTAGTTTTCTACAAGTTTTTGCGTATCGAATGAAACTTTTCCAAAAAGCAATTGGATGTTACCGAATTTGTCTACACGATAAGTAATCTTACCGCCTTTTGATTCTTCTACAGTTTTTCCAATATCCATTGTAACCGTACCGGTTTTCGGATTAGGCATTAAGCCTTTAGGTCCTAATAAACGACCGATTTTACCTAAAGTTGCCATCATATCTGGTGTAGCAATAACTACATCAAATTCGAACCAACCTTCTTTGATTTTTTCGACTAAATCGTCATCTCCAACATAATCTGCTCCGGCATCTTTAGCTTCTTGAGCCTTTTCGCCTCTAGCAAAGACTAAAACTCTTTTAGTTTGACCAGTACCATTTGGAAGTACTAGTGCTCCTCTTAGGTTTTGTTCTGCTTTACGAGGATTAAGGTTTAAGTTAAATGCTACTTCTACTGATGCGTCGAATTTTTCAAAGGAAATTGATTTAACTAGTTCGATAGCTTCTTCGATTGGATATTTTTTACTGCGATCGACTTTGGCCAAAGCCTCAGAATATTTTTTTCCTTTTTTAGCCATGTTCTTTCCTCCTATATTTGGTTTTAGCGGATTGTCCTCCCAATTATATAGTTGTATATATCAAACAACTAACAAACTTAGTCTTTAACGACAATTCCCATGTTTCTTGCCGTACCTTCGATAATCTTAGCTGCTGCTTCGATATCGTTTGCATTAAGGTCTGGCATTTTGATTGCCGCGATTTCTCTTAGTTGATCCCAAGTAATTGTTGCGACAGTCTCTGTTTTTGAATTTCCTGCTCCTTTTTGAACTTTGCATGCTTTTTTTAACAAATCACTCGCAGGTGGTGTTTTTGTTATAAATGAGAATGAACGGTCATCATAGACAGTTAACACTACCGGAATAATGCTACCTACTTGATCTTTTGTTTTGTCATTGAATTGCACACAAAATTGTTGGATGTTAACGCCTGCTTGTCCTAAAATCGGTCCAATCGGTGGAGCTGGTGTTGCTTTTCCACCAGGAACTTGCAGTTTAACAACGTTTTTAATTTCTTTAGCCACGAAAGACACCTCCTTAATTTCGTGATGTGGTTACAGGAATTTTTTCCTCCCACACTTAAATCCTTTTTGACACGCTGAGATATTATACAATAAAAGCGTGCTTAAGTCAAGATTTTTTTCTTCATGTTTCTTAGATAATTTTAGATATCATACTTAGCCAAAATTTGCGCTGGAGTTTTTCTTAATAAATTGAAAATCGGCAACATACCAAAGACAATATTAACTATAAATAACCCCACTAAACCAATCGCAAATAACGGCAATGTTAAGTAAAATCCTAACTGAAACTCGATAAGCTTAGTTTGCATTTGATAGACAAAATATGAAACAAATAAATATCCTGGTAAGATTGTTATTAATGAAAATGAGAGTATTTCTGTAAAGAATATTTTGTAAATATCTCTTTTTGTCGCACCGATTGCGCGATAAACGCCGATTTCTTTAATCCGATTCAATGTTGATGAGCGCATCATGAAATAGATATAAACGATTATACCAACAATCATGAAAATTGCTTGAGAGATTCTTGCGCCATTAACAAAGCGTAGGTTCTCTATAAAATTATCTCGATCAACTTCGTAAGAATTATATAGTGTATAACCTAATTCTTCAGCGTCAGCTATAGCTTGTTCAGAATCATCGGCATAAAACAAAACACTAGACCCATAATAAAGATTCTGTTCTAATTGGCGCATTGAATATTCCTCTAAGAAAGCGTTATTAACTACGACTATATCCGGCTTAGCGATTTCTTCATCAAACTCATAATAACCAACAACTTTTACAGATCCATAACCAGAAAGAACAATATTTTCATTTAAAGGATAAATATCCTTCATCGAATCACTAACAATAGTTTCATCTCTTGAAGCGATAGTTCTTCCTGATGTAATCGTAATTTTATCTTCAATCAGTTCATAAGAAAAGATTCTACTGTCATAATAACTTACAAACCCATATAAGGCTTCATCATCGACAATCATTATTGGTGAGGCTGACTTGGCAATACCAACAATTTCAAAACTGACTGGATTTACATTTTCATAATACTCATAGTATTCATCATAGTAATAATAACTATTAGTTCTTAAATTTATTCCAAGTAATTCAGAGAACTTTGTTATACCTAAATCTTTAATACTTTTAGATTCTAAGATATCTTCAGCTATCCATTCACTGATTACAACTTCAGTGATATCCTCGGGCATATGTCCGCCAGAATAAAGTTCCATATCTTGATATTTAGATAATTTAACTGGATAAGGACGGATATTTACGTTAGCTGTACCTTGATAGAAATCTTTGGTGTATAGTCCTACATTGGCAAGGGAAGCGTAGGGAGAATATTCAATCCCATCAACTTTGTCCAATAATTCTTGTAAATCACTTACCTCGAAATTTTCATCAACTTCAAGTTTTAACATCTCTTTGGGGCTATTAAGAAATTGTCGATCATCAATTCTGGTTAATCCGCCAAATGAAGCCAATTGAAATACCATTAATGCAGTGACAACCACATAACCTAAAAGAAGTAATTTACTACCAAATTTTCTTTTAACAAATAGTCGTTTAAAACCGTTTTTCAATGCAGTTCGCCAACGAATAAATGATTTGCTTACTGACTTGTGATCTTGTTTATCAAATTGTGATAAATCAAAATCATAGCTATCAATATCTCCAGCTTCTCTTTTGCGATAATGTTCATCAAGAAGCCTTATTTCAGAATCTTTATCTAAATATTTAATCTTACGTTTAGAGTCAATTTTTACGTAAAGATTACCTTTTAATTCAATTAGTTTCAATTTTAAAGACTCATCTTTTTCATGTTCAAAATAGTACTCAATACCCTGGTCTTTGAGACTATCATCATAGTTTAAATCTTTCAGGTAAATATTGCGTTCATCAATATGTTCAAAACCGCTTCCGCCTGCATTCTCATAATCATTAACTACAGTTCCGTCGACTAATTCAATAATCCTGTCAGCGTAAAATTCAACCAAACCTTTTTCATGGGTAACTAAAATAACTAGTCTAGTTTCTGAGATTTTTTTGATGATGCTCATAATCTCAAAAGTATTATTCGCATCTAGGTTACCAGTAGGTTCATCCGCCAATACAACTTCGGGATCTTTAGCTAAAGCTCTAGCGATAGCCACACGTTGTTGTTGTCCACCAGACAAAGCTTTAACGTTTCGTCTCCTGTAGTTGTACATTCCAACGCTTTCTAAAACATATTTGACGCGTTCTTCGACTTGATTCTTTTCATAAATACCTGCCATGTTTAAAGCTAATTCTACGTTTTCATAAACGGTCTTTGATAAAACTAAATTATAGTTTTGGAAAATATAGCCAATCTTTTCGTTTCGTAATACATCCCAAGTCGTTGGGCTGTATTTTTTTATTGCCTTATCATCTATAATAATTTCACCACTATAAAAACTATCTAAGCCACCAATAACATTTAGAAGTGTAGTTTTACCGCATCCAGAAGGACCGGTTAAGGCAACTAATCCCGTTTTAGGAAAATTGATGCTTGTATTATTGATAACATGAATTTCGTTTGATCTACCTTTATTAAAATATTTATGGACATTCTTTAAACTAATCATAATTTACTCCAATTCCGATTTCAGTGTTGTAGAAACACTACTAGCAAAAATACGATTTGAGTATTTTCTGGATATGAACAGTGACATCAAAACTAACAAGATTAAAAATACTAAATAACGACCAAAGTTGAAGATGCTTAAAGGTTCTAAGAATCCATTAGTAACGTCAGTTGTGTTTTTTACTACTACAGATAAAATCACAAATAATAGGAATGACACAAAGACAATATATAGATTTTCAACGTAAATAAAAATCTCGATAATTCGTTTGTTTGCGCCAATGGTTCTGAAAATTCCGTAATCATGTAACTTAGTGTTAATAATTGATTTAAAAATAATATAAGTGATGAAGGTAGAAACAATCATAGTAAATCCTAATAAAAATAACATTCCAATACTTGATATTATTAAGAGTATTGCTTCAAACTGCTCTGAAACAGCTGAATCATAAGGGTAAACTGCTTTATATTTGAGAGTTAAACCTTCATTGATTCTTTGAATCGATTTAAGTAAATCGGTAACGTTATACTCATCTTCAGTCAAAACGCTAACCTGATATATGTCATCAGGGAAAATTGAGTCATAGGTATTTTGATTTATATAGTATCGATTGGTCAAAACGCTATTATCAATAACTATTTTAACATTAAACTCCTTGTCAATATAATAGTCTTCAAGACTTAAAACAACATCACAAGAAGTGGTGCAATCAGGAGAGTCTACAAATCTAACATTAACTTGATTATCCGGTAAAGAATCATCAACAAAAATTTGATCACTGGTAATCTTAAACGAGCCCTGGTTAATTTCATAAGTTAAACTTCCGTATCTTTGTAAATAATATGCCCTAGCATATTCATCCCATAAATCATCATCTAAAAATATATAATTTTGATAATTTTGATCGCTTTGAGGAATGATATCGTTGTCAATAACACCGGCAATCTCAAAATTAGAATCTATATTTGTATTATTATAGGCGGTCGAAATCTTTTGACCAATAGCTTCTTCTTTTAAATCTAAAATCTCACCATAAGCCGCAATAATGATTTCACCATCTTTATTCGGCTCATCGCCGTATAAGAACGTATAATCATCACCTAAATAACTTTTAGGTAAATAAATTATTTTAAAATAATCAATATCACCGCTTTGAGAAGTCATGTATACGGGATTATCTAAGACATAGTCTTCGGTAATTACTCCTTTGACATTACTCATATTTTCTAACTCAGCTAAGTCTTCAGGTGAAAAGGTTGAGTTATCAGCTTTTTTAACAACTATTCGATTATTGTTGGTAAAGGAAAAATGTTGATTATATGAATAAGGGTTTTGGTTAGTTACTACTAAATATCCCCCGTAAGCTAGTCCAACAAAAATCGCAAAAAAACTAAATACTAAAATCATTAAAATGGTTTTCTTTGGAACTGCAAGTAAGTTTCTTAAAGATAAACTTAATGCGGAGCGAAAGGTCGCTTTATATTCTTTATCTTTAAGTTTCGGAAGGTCTTGTTTTTCTACCTTGACTAATTCTTTATCTTCTACAATTTCACCATCATAGATTCTGATTTTCCTAGTAGCAAACTCTTCTACTTGTGAAAAATCATGAGTTACCATGATAACTAGTTTTTCTTTAGCGATATCAGCTAAAAGTTCGATAATCTGTCTAGCACTATTAGAATCTAAATTCCCGGTCGGTTCATCAGCGGCAATTATCGGGCAATCTTTTGCTAAAGCACGAGCTATTACTACTCTTTGTTTTTGACCGCCACTCAATCTTGTAGCTTTATGATTGGCATGAGTTTTAAGACCGACTCGGTCGATAATCTCTAAGGCACGTTTTTTTATTTGATCTTTTGGATAACCAGAGAGGATTAAAGGTGCTTCTACATTTTGTAATACTGTATATGAGTCAATTAAATTATAATCTTGGAATACAAATGCAACATATTTTTTACGGTAATTTTCAAGATCCGCTACTGAATAATAAGAGGTCTCTTCACCGTTTATAAACATTTCTCCTTCTTCGTAAGAATCAATCCCACTAATAACATTCAAAAGGGTGGTTTTTCCCGATCCGGATTCACCAACCACAGCTATAAATTCATTTACATGTAATTCAAGATTGATTTTTCTCAAACCCATGGCAATTACGTTATTTGAACTATAAAATTTAGATACATTAACTAATTTAATCATCAAGTAACTCCTCTCTATTGAACCCTCTAATGTATTATTATATCACAGATCAAATCACTTGCTAATAAAGGGGTAAAAAAAAGCATAAAAAAAGCTAAGTTAGTGTTAACTTAGCTTACTTAATTACTTCTACATCAGTGAAATCAAGTTCCATTGAAGTCTGTCTTTCGAACATCTCAATTAGAACATGAATCTTACCTTTATCCTGATCGATGTTTTCTACCGTTACTTCTGTCCCGGTGAAATTACCATTGATAATTCTTACCTTCTCACCCGGTTTTACATTGAATTTTTGTACTTGCAACATACCACATTTCTTAAGAATTGGATTAATTTCTTCAGGCTTAAGCGGTACTGGTTTTGTTCCTCCACCACTACTTCCTAAGAAACCGGTAACTCCAGGTGTGTTTCTCACAACGAACCAAGAATCATCCGTAACTATCATTTCAATGAAAACATATCCAGGGAAAATCTTAACGATCTTTTCTTTGGGATTTTTATCTTTTTTATCTGCAGGTATAATTTCTTCGGGAATCATTACTTGAAAAATCTTGTCTTGCATATTCATAGTTTCGATTCTTCTTTCCAAACTTACCTTTACCGAATTTTCCAACCCAGAATAAGTTTGAACAATATACCAGAGACGCTTTGTACTTAAATAATCTGTTTCACTCATTTATATTCCTCATTCATTAGCGGTTATAGATCAGCTTGAATAGCGGATCTAAAACTGCTCCATATAAATAAAACATGAACATCAAAAATAATAAAAACGCGAAAACTCTTGAACTATTACCAGCTAAAGCTTTTCCTGTAGGCCAATTTACTTTTTTCATTTCTGCAATGCTTGGTTTAATATATGGAATCAATAAATAGATAATTACCAATGTTCCAATTAAGATTAGGAAAACGGCTGATAAAATCTTTTTTAAAGTGGTATTAAAGAAAAAATTGATAAACTCAAAATCAGTATTTCCAATTTGGGTTAAGTCAAGACTTCCAACTTTTCCAATTAAAATATATACCCCATACAAAACAAGTATTGGAGAAAGAATTGCCAATAACCAGTTTTCAAATTTATATTCAGTTTTAAGAATTTGCATTACTCTGCTTTCTTTAGTAGCTTCTTTTACTTTTTTTGGCTCGTTTTTAATTTCTTTTGCCATACAAAACTCCTCCTACTTACCTTCTTTATGAAGTGTATGTTTTTTACATTTTTTACAATACTTTTTTACCTCGAAACGAGTTGATTTATCAGTTTTTTTCACTTCATAATTTCGTGATAAACATTCTGTACATATCAGTACGGTTTTATTTTTCATATAATCATCTCACTCGCTTTATTAAATTTATCAAAAAACGTCAAAAAAGTCAAGAAAATCATGTCATTAAATGCAATTTAATTTTATTTCTGATTCTTGACATTGCATTATGAACCTTTTTCTCATCACAATTTAAGGTTTTAGCGCAATCTTTAACTGTTTTCCTTTCAATAATTTTACTTTGAAATACTTGTTTCTCGAAATCAGATAAAGTATCCAAAGCTTGAAAAATTTCTTGATCCAAATAAAGGATTTCTTTTGCTTCACTTACAAGATAGGTTTCCAAAACAGGAATTTTTTCAACTTTATATACTTTAAGGCGATGTAACTTCTTCTTATATGTTATCAAGAAGTTAATAAAGTTCTGTTCGAAATACCTAGTAAAGGTACGTTTGTAGGAATCATCGAATCTCATCGCCGAACGATAAAGAGTCATTAAACCTTCTTGAAAGCAATCGTCATATTCATCGACTAGGTTGAAACTTTTGATTTTTTTCGCAATAAGATAACTGTACTTATCAACTAAGAATGAAAACGCATCTTCTTGTCCTTCTTTAATTAAGTTGATAATTTCATAATCATTATAATTGCGAAAAATCATTTTTAACTTTGCTTTTTCCTTAAAATATCAAAGATAATAATTCCTGCACTTACTGAAGCATTTAAGCTGTTGGTCTTTCCGATCATCGGGATTTTAACGTTAAAATCTACAACTTTCTTTAGAAGTTTAGACATTCCTTTTCCCTCACTTCCGATTACTACGCAAAGAGGTTTATCAACAAATATCTTATCATAGGTTTCGTCGGAATCAAGACTGGTTCCAACGGTCCAAAACCCTCTCTCTTTAAGCTTTTCCAAGGTGTTGCGTAAATTGGTAACCTCGATTATGTTCATATGTTCTATCGCTCCAGAACTAATCTTAGAAACTGTGCCGGTAATCTTTGCTGATCGATGTTTTGGAATGATTATACCAGCAACTCCTCCGGCTTCAGCAGTTCTAATTATTGCGCCTAAATTATGAACGTCGGTAATACCATCGAGCATTATCAAAAGCGGATTTTGTGAAATATCTATGATTTCTAAAAAACTCTCTAACGATAGGGTTTGATAATCTTCAATCTCCAAAACAATTCCTTGATGGTTGCCTTTAAACCTTTGATTGAATTCTTGTTTTTTCAAAACTTCTAAGAATACATTCTTCTTCTTTAAACTGTTCAAAAAGTCTTGATTAGAATGTTCTAAAAGATAAGCTTTAATTATTGATTTCTTAGTTTTAAGTATTTCTTGGCAAGCGTTCTTACCATATATTTCTACACTCATTATTACCACCAACTATAGTTTAGCATATTTAAAGTATTTTGACTTTGAAAGATTTACTTGCTCAAGTTAATCTTTAGATATAATTACTTCAAGATTTTTTTCAACAATCGAAACTGAATTTTCTAGAATAGTTTCAAGTCGAACAAAATCTTCTTTTAGGTATAAATAACCAATGACCGCTTCAAATCCAGTGCTATGGTTATAAGTATTTACATCGGCATTCTTTGGTTTATGGGTCGCGCTTTGATTTCTACCTCTTTTAAAAATCCGTTTTTCTTCATCTGTATATGTTCCATCAATTAAAGCGTATGCAGCTAATGCTTGAGAAGTGGCTTGGGTAAAAAGAACTGCTGAGTTATGTAAATCTTTAACCAGAGTTTTCCCTTGTTTTAACAAATAGTTTCTAATCCATAGTTCATAATAAGCATCGCCGATATAAGCTAAAGTTAAGCCGTTGTAAAGAATCATAGAAGTCCTCTACGAATCAATTTGTATCGTAATTGATCTGCTAGTTGGAAATTCTTATTATTTCGTGCGTCAATCCAGGCTTTATAGTTTGAAATATCAGATTTTTTAACATTGCTTTTTACCACCTTTAAACCTAATACTCTCATTATTTCTTTAAGCAATTTCAAAGCTTGATTTAGAAAGTGATAATTGTCTTTTTTTCTGATATTTAAATTGATGATTTTTAATAAACTTTGAAGTGCAGTAATGGCATTTGCGGTATTAAAATCTTGTTCCATTACTTCAATAAAATAATGTTTAATATCTTTTAAATCTTGATTTTCAATCACTAGATTTCGTTGGTAGTTTTCTTCTAATTTTAGAGTGTAATAGAGTCGTTTAAAAGTGGTCTCTAATTTTTGCCACTCTTTGACATACATGTTAAAACTGTCTTCATCGTAGTTTAAAGGCGAGCGATAATGTGTGCTTAATAAAAATAATCTTAAAGCCATTTTCTCTTCTACGTCTTTAACAAGTATGACATTACCAAGACTCTTACTCATCTTTTCTTCATTAAAACTTACTCGGCCATTATGCATCCAGTATCTAGCTAAGCCATGATTATGTAAAGCTCTTGATTGAGCGATTTCATTCTCATGATGCGGAAATTTTAAGTCCATTCCACCACCGTGAATATCAATCTCTTGATGAAAAATATCATCAATCATTGAGACGCATTCAGTGTGCCATCCTGGTCTACCTTTAGAAAAAGGAGAATCAAAATTTATCCCTACATCCGTTTGTTTCCAAAGGGTAAAATCAAGCGGGCTTTCTTTTTTAGGATTGATATCCACTCGACTTCCCGAGATTAAATCATCAAGATTTCGATTACTCAAGTGTCCATATTCTTTAATCTTCGTAACCCGAAAATAAACGTCACCATCAACCTTATAAGCATAACCCTTATCAATTAAATCTTGAATAAAATCAATTATGAAATCCATGTACTCAGTAACCTTGGGTTTTTCATAATCAATCTTACAATTTAAGTCAGATAAATCATTTAAGAATGCATTAATATATTTTTCACTAACTTCAATTTCGCTCATTTTATCATCAATAGCTTTTTGAATAATCTTATCATCTACATCAGTGAAATTAGATACATACCTCACTTTATAACCTTTATACTCAAAGAATCTTCTAACCGTATCAAAAAAAACTACCGGTCTAGCATTACCGATGTGGATGTAATTGTAGACGGTGGGTCCACAAACATAGATCATAATTTCGTTTCTTTTTATCGATTTAAAAGTTTCCAATTGGTTGGTATGACTATTAAATATTTCCATTATTTTTTACCTCTCTATAACATAATAATTATAGTTTAAAACAATCATTTTTACAAGTAATACCAATGTTTAAAAGGAAAAATAAAAGGCCACAAAGTTGTGCCCTCTTATCTCTTTTTTTGGTTAACTACTTTTTACTATAACTTCACTATATTTGCAGCTTGAGGTCCTCTGTCTCCATCAACTACGTCAAAAGTAACTTCTTGACCGTTTTCTAAAGACTTGTACCCGTCGCCTTGAATTGCTGAGAAGTGTGCGAAAATGTCATTGCCTTCTTCATCTGTGATAAAGCCATAACCTTTTTCTGAGTTAAACCATTTTACTGTACCGTTCATTTAAATCTCCTTTATTAATTTATCGCTAACTTATTATAACTTTAAATAAACAAAAATGCAAGTCGAATTTACGTATTGGTCATGAATTTTCCGTTAAAACGACTATTTAAGGTGGTTTTGTGAGCTTTCTTGGTTTATCCCTATTTGATCAATTTTTTCAAATTTGTCATTAATTCTTTCTACTCTTTTGTTAAAAATATCCGTATGTTTCTTTAAAGAATCAACAGAATTTGTAAGTCGAATCCATTCTTCAGAGAATATTCTAAAGTCTTTTCTTAACTTTAATAATTGATTATTAATCTCTTTGGTAAACTTATTTTTTTCATAATCGATGATAAATGCTTTAAATGAAGATAACAAAGGTATTAAGGTTGTAGGAGAACAGATAGTGATGTTTTTCTCTCGAGAATAGTCGATAACATTTTTTAGTTTTGCGTGTAGAAAAGCTAGGATTCCGTCACTAGGGACAAACATTAAAGCATAATCAGTAGTTATTCCCGGTAAAATATATTTCTTCGCAATATCATTTATATGTTTTTTAACATTAGCCGCAAATTCTTTGACCAATTTATCTTCTTCAACCGAAGAAGTTGTCTGATCAAATATCTCTGAATATTTTGAAAAAGGAAATTTTGAATCAATAGCTATCATCCCATGTGGTTCAGGCAAATTGATAATTGCATCTACTCGATAGTTCTCATCATCTGATTTTAAAGAGTATTGCATTTTATAGATATTATCATATTCTCCATATACAACTCTTAAGAGTTGATTGAGCTGATACTCTCCATAAGTACCTCGAGCTTGATTATTCGATAGAATATTCTGTAAAGAAACCATTTCTTTAGACAACTCTTCAATGTTCTTTTGTGCTGAGTCAATCACCTCAACTCTTTCAGCTATTTTAATAAAAGTGTTATTTGCTTCTTGAAAACCTTTAGACAATCTATCTTCGACTTTTTGATTTATATTATTGATGTTTTGATCAATTGAAGTTGTTAAATTCTTCATTGCTTGATTTAATTTATCAGTAGTTTTTTCTTGGAAATCCGCAATATTTCTTGAAAGTTTCTCACTTAAACTTTGCCAACTTTCCTGAGATATATTATTGGATTTAACCAGCTGTTCAGTTAAATTAGAGTTGATCTTCGTATACATTTCAAGCGTAGAATTATTCAAAACTTTTTCCAACTCAAATAATAACGTGGAAAAGTCCTGCTTTGGTGATTTTTGTCTTACTTGTAAAATGAAATTTATAATTGTAAAAATCAAAACTAGTAATACAGTTACTGCAGTTATTACTAAGATGATTTTTTCATAATCTGTCATCTAAACAACTCCTAAAACATCGGACTAAATAGATTGAACCAGCCTTGAATCAATCTTTTAATTCGACTGCGTTTTTGCCAATCTTCTAAAGTGATATTAATCGATTTTTCAATATCTTTTTTATAACTTTTAACTAAATCCTTTACTGCTTCATTTTCAAAGATACAAGTCGCTTCAAAGTTCAAATGAAAACTTCTTGGATCGATATTGACAGTACCTACACTTGCTATTTCATCGTCGACTATCATAACTTTTGAATGAACAAAAGTATCTTTATACTCATAAATTTTTGCGCCAATCTTTAAAAGTTGTTCGTAATATGATTTTGTTGCATAACCAACAGTAAAGAAATCATGTTGTCCAGGAACTAACAATTCGATTTGCACATTAGATTTGGCCGCTATTTTAAAAGCCGCCATTAGTTCTGGTTCAATTATTAAGTATGGTGTTACTAGCTTAACGCTCTTTTTAGCATTAACAATCATTTTTAGATAAACATCTTTGATTAAGCCGTTTTCAAAATCTGGTCCAGATTCAATCACTGAAAATAAACCTGGAAAATTAATCTTAGTTTTATCTAAAGGTTTGTCAATTACTTCATTGGTGATGTAATACCAGTCTTTAACAAATATGTTTTGAACACTGCTGACTCCGTTTCCTTTAATCATAACTTGGGTATCACGCCAGAAGTTAAACTTTGAACTCTCATCATTATTGTACTCATCACCTAAATTCATTCCACCGACAAATCCAACTAATCCATCAATAACCGTTACTTTTCGGTGATTTCTAAAATTTACGTTAGCGTTCAAAAAAGAAATTGATTGCGGATCAAAAACGCTAATTTTGACTCCAGCTTTTTTAAGACTTTTCATATAGCGTCGATCTAGATGTTTATTTGAACCATAGTGATCATAAACTAAATTGACTTCAACATTTTCCAATGCTTTTTGTTTTAAAACATCAAGAACTTTTGTTCCAATTTTGTCATTCTTGACAATATAAAACTCCATGAAAATGTAATCTTTAGCTTTTTGTAACTCTTCGATTAGCTTAGGGAAGAACTCTTCACCGTTGTTTAAGATTTCAACATGCGTATCATCTTGATAGATTGCTCTTTGAGTAGTATGACGAATATATTCAAAAATATTTCCATTATTATAAGCTTTATAGTCTACTTTTCCAGTTTCTTCTAAGCCAAGAAAGGCCTTTGAAGCGATTAAAGGTCGGGTCTTTATCAACCGCCTTGTTGCGAAATCACGAGCAAATAAGAAATATAGAAAAACTCCTAAAATTGGATTTAAAACTATAACCAATATCCAGTAGCTTTTATTGTAGGCATAATCAGATTTTAAAAGAATTCTAACTATAACTACTAAAGCAAAAAACCAGAAGATTCCAGTTATTATATAAAGGATGGTTTTAGAATGAAAAATCTGTGCTAAAGAAGTGATGTAGGTATACTGCAAAAGCGTAATTGTATACACAAATAAGCCAACTACTCCTAAAGCTACGATTACAAATGTTCGTTTCATATTACTTCTACCTCTTTATAATATTTTATCACAATAAGCGATATAAGTATATTGATAACTTTGTGAGAAAATCAGCAAAATAAAAGCCGCCCTAAGACGACTTTTAAAGATTTATACTTCAACTAGTTTTGCTTTTTGTGCAAACTTTCTCACAGAGTTAATCGCTGAAATGCAGTTGGCTTTTGCTGGATAAGTTTCTCCTGTAAGTATCAATTGATAAGTAGATGAATAAAGATTGAATTGATAACGGTTCTGTTTATCTCTTCCAACGGTGAAACGGTTATCCATAATTGCTTTTTTTATCGTTTCAAGACCCGATTTAGCTGAGGCTTTTGAAGAATAACCTTGAGAGACAAACAATACCTGGGCGTTGTTAGCTTTTAACCGCAAATAGTAACCACCGCTCTCGTTGTATAGTTCATACTTACCTTTATCATTTTCTTCCACATCTTCAAACTCAACTAATTCTTCTCTCACTTCCGAATCAGCTATCTTTTCTAAAGTATCAATTTTTTCACTATTATAAAATTTCTTAACTGAGTCAATGGCTGACTCCGCTTGTGCAGAGCTGTTATAAAACTCTCCGACAATAATAACCCGAGCACCAATAGAATTCATTAGTACAAATTGTGAATAGTTGCTTTTATCGGTATAAACTTCAAACACACCGGTCTTAACACTTCGCTTAAATGTTTCGATCCCTGAAATCGCGCCCTTCTGGGTTGAGTAGGGAAAAGAAACTGCGAGAATCTCTCCATTTGAAGCCTTTAAGCGAAACTTATAATTCCCAGCTTCTGGATATACTTCATACTTCCCGCTGTATTTAACCGTTTTAGGTTTCGGTTTTGCACGAGGAGCTTGTCTTTTTTCAGGCTTTTCTTGATCTTTAAGCTTAACTTCTTCAGGTTTTTCCGGTTTTTTTATTACTTCAGGCGTTTGCTCTGTTTGTTTTTTTGTCTCAACTTTTTTTACTTCTTCACGCTTTACTTCAATATCCTTTGTTTCCGCTTTTCTTTGTTCTTGGGCAATAGAATCTTTTTGTTCATTTTTATCTTTTTTTCTTCTTTTAAAAAACCAACACATATATATCACCTCTTTTTTATTATATCAAATCAATGATTAATAATAAATAAACAAAACGAAAATTAAAAAATAAAAATCCGCGTCTTCAAGGCGCGGTTTTTCGCCTAAGCCTATAAGGCCGGTTACTGGCAGCACCGATCACGGTGCTTTTTTATTTGCCAATTGCCATTGACACTCTTACTTACCCGTA
>JBAYQC010000007.1:0-23648 GCA_041677365.1 Candidatus Izemoplasmatales bacterium
AATGGTGATGATAATGATTAAAGGACTATATATTCATATTCCCTTTTGCGATCAAATATGTACTTATTGTGATTTCTGCAAAATGGTAGCTAACGATGAATTAAAAATTGAATATATGCGTGCGCTAATAACGGAAATGGAGTATTTCAGTGATTTAGTAGCCAATGTCGATACTATCTATATCGGTGGAGGAACTCCATCGTCTATTGATAGAGATTTATTAGAGCCTTTGTTAATTGAACTGAATAACATCGTAGATTTTAAAAAAGTTAAAGAATTTACCTTCGAAGCAAATCCATGTGATATAAGTGAAGAATTGTTAAAACTTCTAAAAAAATATCACGTTAATCGAATTAGTATGGGTGTACAAACTGTCGATGAGAAATTATTGAAGTTTCTTCGGAGAACTCATAATCTTGAGGTAGTTAATAATGCTGTTGATTTGATCAAACAGTTTGATTTTTCTATGAATCTTGATTTTTTATATGCTATACCTGGTCAAACTATTGACCAGTTAAATAAAGATCTAAGCTATATCGAGAAATTTTCACCTAGCCATATTTCATATTATTCATTAATTGTTGAAGATCGAACTATTTTAAGTTATTTGATTAACAATCATAAAATCGCTGATTTCTCTAGCGATTTAGCAAGAGAATTTGGTGAAGTTGTTGATAAAAAACTAGATAATTTGGGATATATAAAATATGAGTTTTCTAACTATGCAAAACCTGGTTATGAGTCTTTGCATAATCTCCATTACTGGAATTTAGAAGAGTACTTAGGAATTGGTCTTAATGCTAGTTCGCAGTTTAACTATACTAGAGTTAAAAATCCCAAGAGTATTAAAGAATATATCGCAGGTACGAAGAAGAACGCTTTAAATATGCATGAAATTGAAGATTTTAATCCCAAGTTAGAGTTTTTGCTAATGGGTTTAAGGAAAGTAGCTGGAATCAGCATCAAAGAGTATGAAAAGCGCATTAGAAAACCGCTTTTTGAAGTTTATCCGATACTGAAGAAACATCTGAAAAATGGTCTATTAGAAATAAATGATAATAATTTAAAATTATCTAAGAATGGGGTGTACCTTGCAAATCAAGTTTTTGTAGATTTGTTGGAATAAGATGATTGAAGCCTATTTAAAAGAGTATTTATACTATTTAAAAATAACAAAAAATTTAGCAAAAAACACGATTAATTCATATGAACGAGATTTAAATGATTATCTCAACTACTTAAAGAAAAACTATCAGATAAGAGACTATGATCGAATAACCAAGGATCAAGTTAAAAATTATTTAAAGAGTCTTTCAAGAAAGAATATCAAATCAACATCAATAACAAGAAAGATATCCAGTATTCACCTATTTCATCGTTATTTATTGACTGAAGATTTAGTTGGAAGTGACGTTACTGAAGGAATCAAAAAACCAAAAACCACTAAAACACTTCCGACAGTATTAAATATTTTGGAAGTCAAAGGAATTATCGCAACTACATATGAAAATGAGGAAGCACTTACGTTAAGAAACCGAGCGCTATTAGAACTTGCATATGGTTCAGGATTAAGAGTTTCTGAACTCTTAGATTTAGAACTTAAAAATCTCCATCTCAATAAAGGATTAGTTCAAGTTATCGGTAAGGGCAATAAAGAAAGAATTGTTCCTCTAGGGGAAGTGTCGCAACAAGTTCTTAGAGATTATATCATTAAAGCGAGACCAAATTTAAACCCTAAAGAACAGAAGTATTTATTCGTAAATAAATACGGTAACCGTCTAAGTCGGGTTGGTTTTTATAAAATTGTTCAATCTCTTGCTGATAAGTCGGGAATTAACAAAAAAATCTCACCCCATACCTTTAGGCATTCATTTGCGACTCATCTCTTAGAGAATGGCGCAAATTTAAGAACAGTACAAGAATTATTAGGGCATGAAGATATTATGACTACAGAAAATTATACTCATGTATCAAAAGCTCATTTAAAATCAATATACAATCAAGCACATCCACGTGCAGATAAGAAGTGAGGAAGAAAATGAAATTTAAACGAATATTTTTAATTGTAATCGATTCAGTAGGTGTTGGTGAAATGCCTGATGCTGAAAAATTTGGCGATAAAGGGTCGAACACGATAGGTAATCTAGCAAGAGAGGCAGGCGGTATAAGCTTACCGGTTTTGCAGTCTTTTGGTTATGGAAACTTAACTGATATCGTTGGAGTACCACCTGTTGATAAACCTTTAGCTAATACTACAAAAATGGCTGAAATTTCTAATGGAAAAGATACTATGACTGGTCACTGGGAGTTGATGGGAATTAAAACATCAGTTCCTTTTAAGACTTTTACTGATACCGGTTTTCCAGAGGATTTAATCAAGAAAATTGAAAAAATAAGTGGTAGAAAAGTTGTTGGAAATAAATCCGCATCTGGAACTGAAATCATCAAAGAACTCGGACCACATCAAGTAAAAACTGGTGATTTAATTGTTTATACTAGCGCTGACTCTGTTTTACAAATAGCTGCTCATGAAGAAGTCATTCCCTTGGATGAACTCTACCGAATTTGTGAAGAGGTAAGAGAAATTACCTTAGCAGAAAAATGGCGGGTAGGAAGAATTATTGCTAGGCCTTATTTAGGTGATGAGTCTAATGGCTTTAAACGAACTACAAATAGACATGATTACGCTTTAAGTCCTAGTTCAAAAACAGTTTTAGATATTTTGAATGAGTCTAAGTTTGATGTGATATCTGTTGGAAAGATTCGTGATATTTTTAACGGTTCTGGAATTACTGATCACTATTCAATTAAATCAAACCATGATGGTATGAAAAGAGTCATGAGTTTGACTGAAAAAGATTTTACAGGACTATGTTTTACAAACTTAGTTGACTTTGATGCTTTATATGGTCACAGACGTGATGTGATTGGCTATAAGAACGCTATGGAAGAGTTTGATAAAGACTTAGGGGAATTATTAAAAATGTTAGGTAGCGATGATTTGTTGATTATAACAGCTGATCATGGAAATGACCCAACTCATGAAGGTACTGATCACACTAGAGAGTACGTACCACTTTTTGTATACAATAGTTGTTACAACGGAAGATTCTTAGAACCTCGGACAAGTTTTGCTGATGTAGGAACAACGATTGCTGATAATTACAATCTAGAAGGCACCGAGTACGGTAAAAGTTTCTTGAGAGATTTGGAATAGAAAAAAGGGATTCTTAAGTTTAAGCTTAAGAGTCCCTATTTATTTAGTAACAATCGTTGTTTTCTCAATTTTCTTGCCAGTTGTTTAAGTTCTTGTTTTTCTTTACGTTTTATTAACCTATCAGTTCGTTTTAAGATAACTCTAATCTTCTTATTATTTTTAGTTAACTTTAAATACGGTTTATAAGTGTCTAAGACTTTAGAAAAAGCTTGTGATAAATTGTTGATATACTTTTTGCTTTCTTGGAGTGTCAAATTATACTCAGTAGTTAAATTAGATATTTCTGAATCGAAAGAAAGTTTTTTCTTTTCCTTTTGCTGATTATGACGATTCTCTAATAAACTTAAATCATTATTTATAGCCGAAATATCATTTTGTTTGCGTTCTATAATTTGGGATTTTGACTGCTCTGAACTTAACTTTAAAGCTGATAACTTGTTTGTTAAATTTTCGATAATTTCTGTATTTTCATTTTCAATTTTAGTAATATCATCTTGATAGACTGCCAAAAGGTAGTCTTTTTCACTTTGTAAATCAGTTATTTTCTTTTTGATTAGCTCTTTATCGAGTTCTGGTTGCTCCTTAAAATATAGTTTAACATATTCATCTAATAACTTATCAGTTTTTAAGCCTAACTCAACTTCAGCACGTTTAAGTTTAAATTCATAACGTTTTTTCATTCTCTCAAAACTTAGATAAAACTGAGGCTCCAAAGGATAGATTTTAAATTTATTATAATTCTTCAGATAATCATATTTTTCCTTTGTTGAAACATAGAGTTCTGTCATTTCATTGATAGTTTCATCCCTTAATTCAATAGCTTCATTTAAAGCTTCCTCAAGGTGATCATCAAGAGTTTTTAAACGATTAATCGCATCAATGATGATTGGATTATCTTGATTATCAATTCTTGATTTTTCCAAGATATTATCATATTTAGTTTTTAATTTATCTAATTCTTTATTTAATTTAGCTATTGACTTCGTATCCCCAGTTTGTTGAATTTTACTATTGATTTCATAAATTTTTAAACTATACTCATCAAGAATATCATGTTTATGTCGTTTTGATAAGTTGTCTTGTTTATCAATAATCTCCTGGTAAAATTGTCTTTCTTCATCTATGGCTTTTATAATAGATTCTACCCTAAGTTTTAATTCATCTTCAGCAAAACTTATTTGATCTTTAGCAAAGCGCATTTGGTTTTCATATGCAGTCAAGATAAAGTTATCGGTTATTTTAGTTTCATCATCGACTCTAGTGGACTGAATGGCTAAAAATCTTTTTTCGTTATCAAAGAGATTTTGAAAATGTTCTTTGGTAATCTGAAACTCTTTTAGAGCTAATCTAATGTCACTTAAAGCATCGACTAAATCGATTTTATGGCCTTCAGTGGATCTGATATAATCAATCATTATTTCTGTAACTAAATTTAAATACTTACGATTTACATTATTAATGCTAAGCTCATATTTTAAATAAGCATTTATCGCTTTCTCTAGTTTGAAAATATTCTGTTTAACAATTTCTAGATGATTCTTTGAAACAGCAGTATCAGTATATTTGTCAATAAAATATTCTTGGACATCATAGACTAATTCTAACAATTCAAGGTCTTGAAGCTGGATTTCTTTTTCAACTTCATAGACTAATTGTTCTTCAATTTCATTAATCTGTTGGTTAAGCATCAAAGTTTTAATATCATAATTAACATTAATTTTATGTTCCTTATTTATTCTTAAGGTGCTCAAGTAATTAATTTCATCCTTAACTATCTTAGTTGAATTATCGCCAATAATTTGAGCTAAGAAAGGGTCTACCTTTAACAAATCAATATAAAGTTTATAATATTTTTCCATTTGATTAATTAATTTTCTTGATTCTTTTTGGTATTCAAAGAAGATAACTTTTTTTAACTTTAGAAACTTTTTTGTCATTTTTCTAGCTTTATGTTCACAATTTTTCCTAATGTGTTCATGTTTTATCGCATTGTTATAGGTTTTAATAAGCATTGGTAAAGATCCTAAATTCTCATTCTTAGCGAAAACTATTTGTTCCTTTAACTTAGAAAGACTCTCATCAGGATGATTAAAGAAATTAATATCTTGAATGATAAGGTTACCCCTTCTTTGAAGAGTTTTAGTTAAAACCTTATTGTATAGTTCAATATACTCTTCATGAAGAATCGCTTTAACCTTTTTTTCTTGTTCAAAAAGGTGAGATCTAAATCTTTCAAATTGCTTGAGTTTGTCATCGACTAAATCCTTTATTTCTGCTGAATCTAAATCACTCTCAGCACTAAAAGTTAATTGGTTATCTAAGTAGTCATTAGTTTCTCTTCTGTAGAAAGCGTAAATTTTGTTTAATTGTGTATTTTTCTGTTGCATCAAAAGTGCTATCTTAGTATTCATGTCTTGAATTTCGCTATCAAGTTCATTAAAAGCAGAAAAAATTTGTTTTTCATGCAACTGAATAATTGATTCAAAAGCTTTGTTTTTTTCTTCTAAGAATTCATATAATTCATCTAAATCAAGAACATCCTTTGAATAATACATCTTAAACTCATTAAAGAAATCAAACGCAGATTGAATTAAAGCTTTATTTAAGTAGTCAAAGTTAATGACTTTCTCTTTAGCGTTTTTATACTCAAATTCAAGAACTGCCTCATTTTGATTATGGATTTGTTTCTCCGTATCCATAATGATTTTTTGTCTTTCGACTATGGTAGTTTCTTCATGATAGAAGATGCTTTTTTTTAATTTATTAACTTTAATCTTTAAATCTTCAATTGATTTTTTGATTGCCTCTAAATTATTATTTGAAACCTGGCGATGATTTGAAGCACGTTGATTAATTTCTTTAGTAAATCGTTCAAAAATAGCCATTTCTTGTTCAAAAGAATCGCCGATTTTGTCACGATAAACCTTGAAATTATCCAAGTTTTTTTCGATTTCTTTGTTCGCCATATTGCCTCACTTACGCATTAATAATTCGATCTTGCTTGTCCTTAGACTTTTGCTTTTCATTTTGAATACTTTCTCGAGTATCGTTACTTTTTTGTAAAATTTCTTTCTGGTTAAGATGGAAAATGCTGATTAAATCCTTATGATATGAGTTCAAAGATTCAAATGGCTGATATAATCTTTCTTCATTTTCAATACTTAGTTTATTAGCAGCTTGTTTGTTTAAATAATCCTGATAGTTTTCCATGTAATCTTCATTAATTAAAGTATATTGTTCTAAGAATTCATTTTCTAATTCTTGAATTTCTTGATACAGTTTGACATAATCATCAGATAAACGCTGCTTAATTTCTTCCATTTCTTTAACTAAAACTGGTTTTCCAGATAACTTGTTTGCTTCAATTTCTGACAGTTTTTTTAATAATTCATCATGTTTAGAGTTAAATAGTTCTTGCTTTTGCTTTTCTAAAACTTCGATGATTTCTAGTTTTGTAATCGGTAAATGCTTTGCCTGATTTTCTTCTTCTTGAATTTCTGAATTAATTTCAACGTCTCTTTGATAGTTCAAGTCATATAAATATTTAATCTCTTGATTATAATCTTTATCTAAACTATTTTTATATTGATTAATTGTTTTTAGATAAGATCTATATTGATTTTCAAAGCGATTTCTTTCTATGACTAATGCTTCATCTAATAAGTTTAATAAAATAATATTCTTTTTATTGTTTTTATTGATAAGTTTAACCATTTTATGTCTTAAATAGTCTAAGAAATCATTCATGTTTTTAGTGTTTTTTAAATACTCGTCATTGATCCTAACGACTCTTTCGGTAAATTCTTTATTGAATTCTTTAGAATTATTAAGTAAAAGCTTAAGTTGTTTTATCGAGTTTCCCTTAGTTTTTATAGCAGCAAAAGCAAACTTATCATATTCCTTGTCGATAATTTTCTTTTGCCTATCAGCATGAATTCGATTTTTAGCAATGATTTCTAAATCTTCCTCGATGATTTCATTTCGCGCTTTGTCTAAGTTTATATAAATGTTATTCTTAAATTGCTTAACGATTTCAATGGTTTTAATTAAGTATTTTTGCAACTTAGAATATATATTCTTAGGCTTTGTTTTGATCTTAATTGCCTCAAAAGTTTCTAAAACTAAATAATTATAATCTTTTAAGATTCCATTATACTCAAGCAGTAGTAGTTCAGCTTTTTCAGTAAAACCATAACGTTTTAGATAATTTGAAGAAACAGTTGCTACATATGTCAACAACTCTGAAATTATATCTTGATATCCAGATTTATTAACTATTTCTGAATTAAAATTTAAGTTTTTTGTTTCGTTAAAAAGAAGTAACTTTTTAACAGTTTTTAATCTTTCATCAACTTGTTTAAAGACGACATCAATAACGTTTGTTGTTTCTCGATAATAAATACTAACAGCTTCAAAAGCAGAAGAAGATTTATTTTTTTCAATACTGTCTATTCGTGTTTTAAGATTTAAACGTTGTTTTTCAATAATTGTTAAATAAGTATAATCATTATCGCTTTTTTCAAGGTGACGATATTCTCTATCAGTTTGATTGTTATTAGTATCAATCAGCCTCTGGGTATCCTTAACAAACTCAACAACGTGTTTGGAACTTAATTTATTCTTATGTAATTCGAGAGCTTCAATATTATGATATTTTTCGGATAAATAATAATTTTCATTTTTTATGTCCTTAATCACTTTTAATTTAGCCATTTTATAAAACAGATAACTCAAACAATTTTGTTTTTCATAAAAAACTTGGTACTCTTTTTCTAACCGTTCAAATATCCGATTATGGATTTTGCTTTCGTCTTGATTTAAATTTAGCATATATTGCATATATTCTTGATTAATGTTCTTGTTTTTACTTAAACTAAGAACCTTTTTTTCACTTAATATAAAACTTTCTTTTTCTTTATAGTCTAATTGAATTCTTTCAATATTTTTACTGTGTTGATACATAGCAAAAAACTCATCATTTTCTAATGATGCTAAATATTTCTGATAATCTGATAAGACTTCCAAATTCTCTAATTTTTTCCTAACTTCAGCAATTTCAATTTGATTTTGTGATTCTAAAGTTACAATTTCAAATGATATTTCATCAATTCTGGAAATAAGTTTTGAGAGATTTGTAGCTACATCATTTACTCTCACTAGAAGGTTAATTTTATAATCTTCGTAAGCTTTTGAGGTATTTTTAACAAAGTCACTTTTAAGTTCTAAAAAGTCTTGGTTGAAGTCAATAAAGTTCGTTAATAATCGATCAAGTTCATCAAAACTCTGATTTAAATAAAACGCAAAATTAGAATAGGTATCAATTGAATTTTGTAAAAAGATAATCGGGATAGAGTAAGCAAGTTTAATTTCTTCACTTCGTTTAAATGAATCAATTTTAATCTTTTTGATTTCTTGTTGATATTTTCTGACCGTGAACGCGGATAGAGTTTTATTTCGATGTAGAAGATAGTTAGCTTTCTTTTCAATAATTTCTTTTTGACTAATATACTTTCGTAAATCTGATTGATTTTTTTCTTTATCAGCCTTGAGGATTCGTTGATGAACTTTAGTTAAAGATATATCTAAATCAGCCTTGACCTTTGCTTCAAAATATACTTTATTACTGTTCACTTCTCTAATTTGCTTCACGTATTGTTCAATTAATTTTTGATTAAGTTGAGAATGTGGTTGTTGTTTGTTTTTTGAAATTGATTTAATATGTTCACGTTTCTGTTCCAACTCACCAGAATTATCTTTAAACAAAGAAATAATTCCGATTTGAATTCCTCGAAGATTTTCAAGTGATTTTAGTATAATTTGATTAAACTCTTTACCATCGTTAATGTTTGCTTCTCTAAGATTTTCTTGCAAACTATCAAGTGAGTTTCTGGCCTTTTCCATGATGTTTAGTAAATCATTTGCTAAAAAGGAATTTATTCCTTGTAAGTAATCTTTCGTAGCTTCTAATTTGATATCTTCTTCATTGATAAATTCTCTATGTACAGCAATTGATTCTTCAATTTTTTGATCGTTTTCATGGATTAACTCTAAGTATTTGTTTAAAGCTTCTTGCTTTCGCTCATCAAACTGTTGAAGTACATCTTCAAAAGTTTTATTTTCCTCTTCAATCCTTTGATTTAATGAGTCAATATTTGCTTTAAGACGTTTGTCTAGTTCTGAAAAACGTTCTCTATATTCATTATCTATTAAATCCATTTGTGTCTGGTGTTTTAATTCTAAGTAGTTATAATCATTAAATTTATCGGAGTTTGTATCGTTGAATTCATTACAAATTTCATCGAGCAATGTTTGATAACTTAATTTTTCATTATCAAAATCCCGTTTTAATTTCCTTAAACGGGATTGATAGTCATTGTTAAATTCAGTAATATTTTTGAAGTAAATTGATAAGATATCGCTTTTTTTTGCCATTTCACCACTCCGTATCTTACTTCAATTTTCATTATATTACAATATAGGGCTTTATTCAATACAATGAAAAGAAATAAAAAGTGATTTTTATCATAATTTTGGTATAATATTATTTGAGGTGTTAGTATGGATGAGAGAATTATCAGCAATAATTTATTGATAGATGATGAAGTTGATGTTACCTTAAGACCGAAAAGTTTTCAAGAGTATATCGGCCAAAAAGACGTAAAAGAAATGGTTGAAATTGCTGTTCAAGCAGCTAAAATGCGTAATGAATCGCTTGATCATGTTTTGCTTTATGGCCCTCCAGGATTAGGCAAGACAACTTTAGCTCAAGTAATCGCTAATGAACTTGGTGTAAACATTAAATCTTTAAGTGGACCAACCATCGAAAGAACAGGAGATTTAGCGGCTATTCTAACTTCTTTAGAACCTGGAGATGTTTTATTTATAGATGAAATTCATCGGCTCCCAAAAATCGTAGAAGAGATACTTTACTCTTCTATGGAAGATTATGTCATTGATATAGTTGTTGGTAAAGATTCGGGAGCTAAGTCAATTAGAGTAGATTTAGCGCCATTTACATTAATCGGCGCTACAACTAGATTTGGTGACTTAACTGGTCCTTTAAGAGATCGATTTGGAATTGTTCATAAGTTGGAGTTTTATACTGATAATGAATTAGAAATAATCTGTTCAAGAACTGCAAGAATCTATGAATGTAAAGCTGAAGAATTAGCGCTGAAAGAACTAGCTAAACGTTCTAGAGGTACACCGAGAATTGTTAATCGACTTTTTCGACGTGTAAGAGATTTTGCTGATATTCTTGCGGATGGAAAAATCACTTTAGATGTAACAAAAACTGCTCTAGAAAAACTAAAGATAGATGATTTGGGACTGGACAATAAAGATAGAGAATATCTCTTAGGAATAATTGAGAAATATCACGGAGGACCTGTAGGCTTAGATACGATAGCAACCTCAATAAGCGAAGACTCAGGAACCTTAGAAGATGTTTATGAACCATTTCTCATTCAACAAGGTTTTATTAGTAGAACTCCAAGAGGCAGAATAGTAACTGAAAAAGCTTATCGACACCTCAAGAAAAATTATCAAGGAAGTTTATTTTAATGAAAACAAAAGATTTTGATTACAATTTACCAGAAGAACTAATTGCCCAGACTCCCCTAAAGGTTAGAAGTGACTCGCGACTTTTAGTTGTTGAAAGAGATAGTTTAAATTTAGAAGACAGACATTTCAAAGATATTGTCGATTACTTTAACGAAGGCGATGTCTTGGTTTTAAATGACACTAAAGTTATCCCAGCAAGATTATATGGTACGAAAAAATCTACCGAAGCGAGTATCGAAGTCTTATTGTTGAATCAATTTGGACTTAATAAATGGGAAGCTTTGGTTAGACCAGCTAGAAGAGTGAAAGTTGGCACTGAAATAGTATTTGGTAACGAAGATTTAACACTTAAATGTGTAGAAGTTCTTGATGAAGGAATTAGACATTTTGATTTAAAATATCAAGGAAAACTAGAAGATGTTTTAGCTGAGTTAGGTGAAATGCCACTTCCACCATATATTCATCAGAAACTTGAAGACCAAAGCCGCTATCAAACAGTATATTCTAAAGTTAACGGTAGTGCAGCAGCTCCTACAGCTGGTTTGCATTTCACGAATGAGTTGCTAACAGAAATTAAAAAACGTGGTGTAATAATTGAATATATAACCCTTCATGTTGGTCTTGGAACTTTTAGACCAGTTTCTGTTGATGATGTTTCAAACCATAAGATGCATTCTGAGTTTTATTCGATTTCACAAAACACAGCTGACATTCTTAAAAAGTCAAAAGCTAATGGTAAACAAATTTTTGCGGTTGGAACAACGACAGTGAGAACCCTTGAAACTGTATATAAAAAATTTAATGATTTTCATCAGGATTCAGGATTTACAGAGATATTTATATATCCTGGTTTCAAGTTTCAAGCAATTGATAATTTAATTACTAACTTCCATCTACCAAAGTCTACATTGTTAATGCTTGTATCTGCATTTGCAAATAAAGCGATTATAATGAATGCTTATACTCACGCAATAAAGGAAAAGTATCGATTCTTTTCCTTCGGAGATTCAATGTTAATAAAAAAATAAACGGCTAAGATTAGCCGTTTAATTTATCTAGTGGTTTGATTTTTTTAATTAAATATATAAATGGTGTGTCTAATATCGCAACAATAATCTTTATTAGATATGTAGAAATCATAATTCCAACCAATACTTGATTTGATACAGTGTTATAAAAAGCAATAGGCACAAAAATTAATGTATCTATTAGTTGTGAAAAGATTGTTGATAAATTATTTCTAACCCACAACCATTTATTGTCAGGTAATAATCTTTTTATTAGATCAAAGACATAAACATCAATCAATTGAGAGATGATAAAAGCGATAAGACTAGCAAGTAATAGTCTTGGTAAATAGCCAAATATGGTCTCTAGTGAAGTTTGAACAAAATCGTTTGGGTGAGGAATAAACTTTAATGATATTGTCATTAAAATCACTGTAACAATCATTGTAATGAATCCTAGATACACTGCTTTTTTTGCCGATTTTTTTCCGAAAATTTCATTTAATACATCTGTACCTAGAAAAATTGTTCCGTAAAGAATGTTTCCTAGTGTAGCTTCGATTCCAAATAAGTAGATAATCTTTGTTACTTGAATATTAGCTAAGATAGTCGCTATTACAATCCAGACAAAGATTCCCGTTTTACCGAAAAATTTGTAAATTAATAAAAATAGAGTAAAATTTACTAAAGCAAAAATTACCCATAATAATTCATTTGGCATGGTTTCCTCCTAGTTTTGTTTACGCAGGATGGTTTCGAACTGCGAAATCTTAAATTATTATATCATTTTTTTTAAAAAAATCAATTTAATGCTTTAACTATGGTAAGAGATTTAATTTATTGTTTTACATTTTAGTTAAATAGAATATTTAGTTTGCTTAATATGGCAAAATTTAGTAAAATATATTTGTATTTTATAGGAGGTTTATCATGGAAAGAAAAGTATTAGTTGAAGTATCAGCCAGACATGTACATGTTTCTAAAGAACATCTAGAAATCTTGTTTGGAAAAAATTATGAACTGAATGTTAAGAAGTATCTTTCTCAGCCTGGTCAATATGCGGCTGAGGAAAGAGTAAATATCGTTGGCCCAAAACGGGAATTAAAAAACGTCACAATTCTTGGTCCTGTTAGAAAGTCTACTCAAGTTGAAATATCAATGACTGATGCTAGATCTATTGGTGTTGTCGCTCCAATTAGAGAAAGCGGAGATACGAAGCAAAGTGCACCATGTAAAATTGTCGGTCCAGCTGGTGAAATTGAGTTAGAAGAAGGAGTTATTGTTGCTAAGAGACATATTCATTTAACTCCAGAAGATGCAAAAAAATTTAACTTGAAAGATAAAGAAATTGTTTCAGTAAAAGTTGATACAAATGGTAGATCAACAATCTTTGGTGATGTTGTAATTAGAATTCGCGAAGATTTTGCATCAGCTATGCATATTGATACTGATGAAGGTAACGCTGCCGGTATCTCTGGTGAAACTTACGGAATTATTCTTTAACTAATGGCTATTAAATTTGAACTTATTCACCAGGATAAAAATTCTGGTGCTAGATATGGAATTTTACACACTCCTCACGGGAGTTTTGAAACACCGATATTCATGCCAGTTGGCACACAAGCTACAGTAAAAACTTTAGCAGTTGATGAGATTTCTGAAGTTAGTCAAGGACTGATATTAGGAAATACTTATCACCTTTGGTTACAACCTGGAGATGATATTGTTAAAGACCATGGAGGAATCCGTGGTTTTATGAATTGGAACAAAGCCCTATTAACTGACTCCGGTGGTTTTCAAGTTTTTTCTTTATCAAAAATACGAAAAATAACCGAAGAAGGAGTTAACTTTAGGCATCATATCAATGGCTCACCTTTACACATGAGTCCAGAGGATAGTATAAGAATTCAAAATAATCTCGGCGCTGATATCATTATGAGTTTTGATGAATGTCCGCCTTTTCATTCCTCTTACAAATACCATCAAGATTCTTTAGAAAGAACTATAAGATGGGCGAAAAGAGGAAAAGAAGCACATCAATTCCCCGATAAACAAGCATTATTCGGGATTGTCCAAGGTGGTCCATTCAAAGACTTACGACAACACTCGATTGAAGAGTTAGTGAAAATTGATTTTCCTGGTTATGCTATCGGTGGTTTAAGTGTTGGCGAAACTAAATCAGAAATGTATGAAGTTCTTGATTTTCTTAAAGACAAGCTGCCCAAAGACAAACCTCGATATCTTATGGGGGTTGGGTCTCCTGATGATATTGTAATGGGTGTTTTAAATGGAATTGATATGTTTGATTGTGTCTTACCTACAAGAATTGCTAGACACGGTTCAGCTATGACTTCAATAGGTAAAGTTGTAATTAAGAATAAAACATTTGAGAAAGATTATTCACCTTTGGATCCTAACTGTGATTGTAAGGTTTGTAAAAACTATACTAGAAGTTATTTGCGACATCTTTTTAAAGCCAAAGAAATGCTAGGTCAAAGGCTTGTAACATATCACAATTTGTATTATTTAAAAACTTTAATGAAGGATATTCGAGAAGCGATAAAAAATGACCGATTCGAGGAATTTAAGAACAAAATCTTAACCGACTATTATAATTAGATTTTTTGTTTCTTTTAATTAAGATATTTATATTTATGTTTATTTGTGGTAAGATATTTATAAGATTATTAATTGGGGGTACCAAATGTTTAATATTGACGATAAGTTCAACCAAAAACCAAAGATTAAAGTTGTTGGCATTGGCGGAGGCGGTGGATCCGCAATTAATAGAATGATTGAGAACGAAGTTCCTGGAGTAGAATTTGTGGCCATGAATACCGATGCCCAAGTTTTGCGATTATCTAAGGCTGATATCCGCCTTCAATTAGGAAAATCTTTAACTAGAGGTTTAGGAGCTGGAGCTAACCCCGAAGTTGGTAGGCAAGCAGCAATTGAATCAGAAGATGAAATTAGAGATATATTAGCTGAAACTGATATGGTTTTCATCACTGCGGGTATGGGTGGTGGAACAGGAACAGGTGCATCTCCTGTTGTTGCTAAAATTGCCCGTGAAATGGGTTGCTTGACAATTGGTATCGTTACTAAACCATTTGGTTTCGAAGGTAAAAAGCGAATGGCAGTTGCCTTAGATGGGCTTGAACAATTAAGACCATTTGTTGATACATTAATTGTTATTCCAAATGATAAGTTATTCTATATTGTTGATCGAAATACATCTTATTTGGATGCGTTTAGAGAAGCTGACAAAGTCTTAAGACAAGGTGTACAGGGTATAACTGAGATTATTGCAATGCCTGGAGTTGTAAACGTTGACTTTGCTGATGTTAAGACTGTTATGAAAGATAAAGGTACAGCATTAATGGGAATTGGTGTAGCTGAAGGACCTAATCGGGCTGTAGAAGCAGCTCGAGAAGCAATTAGATCACCACTTTTAGAAACATCGATAAACGGAGCTACTGATGCAATCGTGAACATTACATCAAACTATCAAGCTTCACTATATGAAATCGATGAAATTATTGCTGAAATTCATAAATCTTCCACTACAGATATCAATGTTATTTATGGTTCAGCTATCAATTCTGATTTAGGTGATGAACTTGTAGTTACTGTAATTGCAACAGGTTTTAGTCAAGACCCTATTTTTAAAGATGATGTCTTGCCACCTAAACCACAGACAAAATCTGAAGATAAAAACACCGATAACGAGATAGAAATACCTGAGAAAAAACACTCAAAAAAATCTCGTAAGAATAAAAAGAAAGAAACAATTGTAAAAAACAAACCTGAAGAGGAAGATATAGATGATATTAAAATCCCTTCATGGTTAAAAGATCGATTTAATAAGTAGAGACTGGTTGTCCAGTCTCTTATTTTTTGTTAGAAGTAAATTGCGTTTAAATAATTGTATTTTTTACCTTTTAATGGTAGAATTTTTAAGAAAAGGAGGTAATTCTAGTGGAAGAAATAAAAGCCGATATTTCTGTTGAAGAAGAGATAATTTCTTTATTAAACTCCAATGATAATCAGTTAGATATCAGTTCTGAATTTTCTAAATATCATGATTATGAAATCGCAAGAATATTAACTGAATTAAGTACCGAAAAACAGAAACAACTGTTTACTTATTTACCAGAAGAAAAGATTATACAGATCTTTGAAGAATTACCACCTGAAACTGCTTATAATGTTTTAAAAGAATATGATAATTTGTTTATTAAGAAAATTTTTAATGGTATGGAATCAGATGATTTAGCTGATGTTATTGGTATCATTAAGGATTCTGAAGAGCAAATAATGTTTTTATCTTTTGTTAACCCCAAAAAGCGCAGTGTCATTAAAGGTTTACTAAACTTCGAGAAAAACATGGTTGGTTCAATTATGAACAATGAGTATGTTTTTATAAATAAAGATTTTACCGTTAAAAAAGCAATAGATAAGGTGGTGTCTTTAGCACCGGATATTGAGTTCATTCATAATATCTATATAGTTGATGATGATAATCACTTGATAGGTGCAATGTCACTAAAAGAACTTATTAGTGCTGGGCATGATAAAAATCAGTTAATTGAAGATTTAATGGCTACAAATTTAATTTATGTTAATCCAAGTGAAGAAATTGAAAACGCTATTGAAATCATGAAAAATTATGACTTTTTACTATTACCAGTAGTTGATAAAAACCAAAAAATGTTAGGTATTATTTCCTTCGATGATATTCTTGATGCTTTGAATGAGAGTTCTGATGAAGATTACTCTCGTCTAGCTGCATTAACAGAAGTAGATATTACTGAAAATGAAACAGTTTTGATGTCATTAAAAAAACGAATTCCCTGGTTAGCAATTCTTCTATTAATTAATTTGATTACCAGTTCAATTATCATTGGATTTGAATCTCAGTTGACACTTTTACCAACTCTAGCCATTTTTTTGCCCTTAATTTTGAGCATGGCAGGTAATTCTGGAACCCAGAGTTTAGGAGTTATTATTCGATTTTTCGCTACAAATCAACTTGATAATAAAAAAGCCATTATCAAACATATTATCAACGAGTTTCTAACCGGTCTAGTTAACGGAATTATTATTGCGGTTGCACTCTTTATAATGGTTATTGTATTTAATTTGATTAAGGGTGAAGCATTTAATTTAGGATTGAATTTCGCTTTAACAGTTGCAATATCGATAAATATTGCGCTTATTGTAGCGACAATGGCGGGGACATTAGTTCCATTGTTAATCAACGCTTTAAAAATCGACCCAGCCATTGCCTCAGGCCCATTTATTACTACCGTTAATGACATTTTATCCTTACTAATATATTTTGGTATAGCTTCTTTACTTATACCGGTACTGGCGTAAAGGGGGATCATAGATGGAAAATATAACATTAAGAAACCCTGAATTACAAACTGAGATAAAACAACTAATTAAACTTAACTTAACAAATACTAATTTAGAAGCGATTTTAGAAGAATATCATCTCTACGATATAACCAGAGAAATAATCAACTTAGAAGCAAGTGATATAAGTATTCTATTTAACACGATTACCTTAGATTATGCAGCAGAGCTTTTTGCGTATTTTGAGTTAAATGAAGCAGAAGAAATTATTAAAATTATCGGTGACGATTTAACTGCTAAAATCATTAGCGAAATGGAATATGATGATGCTGTAGATTTGATTAAATATTTACAAAAATCAGGAATGAGAATTTTAAAAAAGATTTCAGCTGATATCAGAAAAGAACTTCTGAAATTAATGCTTTATGATGAAGACGAAATTGGTGCATATATAACTGACAGTTACTTTAAAGTCAATAAAGATCTTTCAGTCAAACAAATTATGAAAAAGTTAACCAATGAAGCTCATGATATTGATTATATTTCGATTATTTATGTTGTAAATGAAGATAATATTCTTAAAGGCTATATCAAATTAAAAGATTTGATTGTAGCAAGAGCTGATCAAATAATTGGTGATATTTGTGAAAAAAGATTTCCGCGAATCTATCCTACAGACGATAAAGAATACGTAGCACAGTTGATGCAAGAAACTTCTGAATCATCAATACCAATTATCAATGAAGATTCCACGATAGAAGGAATTATTACCTATGATGATTTAATGGATATTATTGCATTAACCCAAGAAGAAGATTATACTAGATTTGCTGGTCTAGGTGAAATTGAACTGGATTTAGAAACTTATAGTCTTAAAAAATCAATTAAATCTCGTCTTCCTTGGTTGAGTATCTTGCTGGGACTAAGTTTATTTACTTCAATTATCTTATCTGTTTTTGAAAGTAGTTTTACCGGTAGTGATGGAGCCAAACTTTTAGCAGCTAAATTAGCTGTTTATCTTCCCTTGATTTTAGATATGAGTGGTAATACTGGTACCCAAAGCTTAGCGGTTATGATTCGATATCTAACCAAAAATCAAGATATCGATAACCAAAGAATTAAAAATCATGTTTTACGTGAGTTTAGAACCGGCATATTTAATGGATTACTCATCGGAACTTTAGTCTTTTTGATGATTGCTGTAACAACATTTATTTCCAGTCAAGATTTAAGTGGAAGAAATTTTATTTATGCACTTGTAGCTTCGGGATCGATTGCCTTTTCGTTGGTTGTGTCTACAACCTTAGGTGCATTAGTTCCATTGATAATGTTTAAACTCAAAAAAGACCCTGCAGTTGCATCAGGGCCCTTTATCACCACAATATCTGATATAATTACTTTAACGATTTACTACTCAATAAGTTTATTGGTATTATTACCACTGTTTCAATAGGAGGGAAATATGGATTATACAGGAAAACAAAAAGCCAAACTGAGAACACTTGCCAATGCTAAACCGGTGATGTTTCAAGTTGGTATAGCAGGATTAAGTGATGTAGTTATAAAAAACATCCTTGATTATCTGAAAAAACATGAAGTTGGAAGAATTTCTATTCTTAAAGGATGTAAAGAAGATATTAGTGATATTATCGCTAAACTTGGTGACAATAACATCTATGTCACAGCTAGGATTGGCAGAGTTTTATTATTATATAAGGCGAATCCAGAATTAAAGGATAGGATTGTTTTATGATGAAGATACTTCTCACCAATGATGATGGTTATAATAGCGAGGGTATTCAAATCCTACACGAAGCATTAAAGCCATATGGTGAAGTATTGCTTGTCGCACCGCATCACCATATGTCAGGAGCATCTGCTTCAAGAGTGTTTTGGAACAAAGTTAAAGTTCATAAACACGAGGAAAATGTCTATTCGATTGAAGGTACACCAGCTGACGCAGTTTCTTTAGCTCTACATGGATTAAACTACCGACCTGATGTCGTTTTTTCAGGGATAAATAACGGACTTAACGTCGGAGCGGATACGGTTTATTCAGGAACTGTTGGCGCTTGTATGGAGGCTTTAAAGGCTAAGATGCCTGCGGTAGCTTTATCAGCTGACTTTGATCATTTTAAACAGGCTAAAAAAGATTTGAAAAAAGTATTAGACTTTATCATTGATAATAAATTGATTACTAATAAATATATGTTAAACATAAATTTCGTTAGCCGAAACTTTAAAAAGTCTAAAGGTATTTTAGTTACAGATCTTGGGTTTAGGCCAACACAACACTACTATATAGAAGAAGGAGATCATTACACTACCAAGAGAAGATTTTCAGACTTTCAGTTTGAGCCTGAAACTGATCTTCATGCAGTGAATAATGGATATATTTCGATTACGCCTTTAAAGTTTGCAAATCAAACCGAATACGGATTGAAAGAATTAAGAAAAAAGGTGAGCAATATTGTCCAAGAATAAAGTATTCTTATTAATATTCTATTTACTAAATCTAGTATTAGTTATCCTAGCGATTGCTTTTTGGCTTGAAAGCACTTTGTTAAAGATCCTTTTTAGTATGTATTTAATCTTATTCACCGCTATATTTACCTTTATTAATCGCAAGAAAAAGTAAGGATGTGACTGTTTTGATTAACATAGAAAAAGCTCGTGAACTACTAAAACTTACCAAAGGCAAGACAATTGTAGCCGCAACTAAATATGGAAACGACAAAGATATTTCTACACTAATTGATATAGGAATTAATAATATCGGAGAAAACCGTGTTAAGTCTTTCCTGGAAAAGAAAGATTTATTAGAGGATAAAGAGATAATCTGGCATTTTATTGGCCATCTACAATCTAAGAAAGTTAAACAAATGATTAACGAAATAGATTTCCTTCATTCACTTGATCGGATTTCTCTTTTAGAGGAAATTCAAAAGTATCGAAAGACACCACTTAAATGTTTCATTGAAGTTAATATTTCTAAAGAGGAAAGTAAATATGGACTCAAACCAAGTGATGTAATTACCTTCTTTGAAAAAACTCTAAGTTATGATAGAATTATTGTCGTAGGATTAATGGGTATGGCAACATATACTGATGATGAATTATTAATCAAACAACAATTTAAGAAACTAGTGGATTTAAAACAAGAGATCAATAAAATCTCTAATCATAATATCGAATATTTATCTATGGGTATGACCAATGATTATAAAATTGCTTTAGAAGCAGGAAGTACTCATTTAAGATTAGGTTCAATATTATTTAAGAAAGAGGAATAATAATGGGATTATTTAGTAAGAAGAAAAAAATCACTCCAACTAACGTCGACTTTGAAGACTTAACTTTCATTAAGGTTAACGATAACAAAGATGTTTATAAATACGCAGAATTGATCATGCATAGAATGCCAGTCGTTTTTAACTTTGAAGGTTGCACCATTCCTGAAGCTAATGAAGTCTTAACATTTTTAACAGGGGTTTTATACGCCTGTGATGGCGAGATTGTTAAAATTCAGGATAAAGTCTATATGATGGCACAAAAAAGTGACCTTTTAGGGCCGACTTTAACTAAGTTTATTCATGATTATAAGAAGGATTAAAATAATATGCTGGAATTTTTATATTACGCTTACTTAGTCCTTACTGCATATTTTTACATCATGATAGCATACATTCTCTTGGGTTGGATACCTTCAGTTAGATCCTCTCGTTTCTACTATTACTTAAGCAGAATTGTTGACCCATATTTAGGAATATTTAGAGGTTGGTTCGTTTTTGGTGGTTTAGATTTCACGCCAATGGTAGGCTTATTATTGTACCAATTCATACTTTCAATTATTTCTAGAGCATTATAAATAACGTAGGACTTGAAAAAAAGCTTTAGATTGTGTATAATCTTTACCGAAATGATAAATCGATGATAGGGACATGGTCTTTATTTAAAGGTTTTTACCAGAGAGTCTGCATTTTGCTGAAAGCAGATAAAACCAAAATGAAGTACAATCACCCTTGAGAGAACTGTCGATATGTAGGCGGTTACGTTTTACCAGCGTTAACGGGATTAATAAGTGCTAGTTTAACTAGAACTAAGGTGGTACCACGGAAAATTTCGTCCTTAATCTAAAGAAATAAAAAAGATTAAGGACTTTTCTTTTTTACTAGAAGGAGAAGATATAAATGGAAAAAAAGAGCTATAAAGATACTTTATTAATGCCTAAAACTGATTTCCCTATGCGAGGGAATTTAGGCAAAAAAGAACCGGTTATTCAAGAAGAATGGGAAAAACAATCCCTTTATGAAGCCGTGTTGAAGAAAAATGAAGAAAAACCAACCTATTTATTGCATGATGGACCACCTTATGCAAATGGGTCAATTCATGCTGGACATGCGCTGAATAAAATTTTGAAAGACTTTGTAATTCGCTACAAGAACATGAGCGGATTTAAAGCCCCATATTTACCAGGTTGGGATACTCACGGACTTCCAATTGAAAATGCATTGTCAAAAAGCAAGAAAGTCAATCGAAAAGAAATAGAACTCTCTGAATTCAGAGAATTATGTAAAGCCTATGCTTTAGAACAAATCGATATTCAACGCAACCAATTTAAAAGATTGGGTGTTTTAGGTGAATGGGATAAACCTTATATTACTTTGAACAAAGAATTTGAAGCTTCGCAAATCAGAGTCTTTAATGAAATGGTTAAAAAAGGTTTGATTTACAAAGGTTTAAAACCTGTATATTGGTCACCATCAAGTGAAACAGCACTTGCAGAAGCTGAAATTGAGTATCATGACATTGTTTCACCATCAATTTACGTTTCAATGCCTGCAGTAGAGACATTAGGTAAATTACCTAAGAATACAAATTTTTTGATTTGGACAACAACACCATGGACAATTCCGGCAAACTTAGCGATAGCTGTTGGTTCAGAAATTGAATATGTTTTAGTCAAATCAGGAAATCACAATTATTTAGTTGGAAAAGATCTTTTAGCGAAACTTAGCGATTTGTTAGGTTGGAACAATCCGACTGTCATCCAAAATATTTTCGGTTGGGAACTAGAAGGAATGAAGTACAAACATCCACTGTATGACCGTGTTTCTCCAGTAATTATTTCTGAACATGTTACTACAGATGATGGAACTGGTTTAGTTCATATTGCACCTGGACATGGTGAAGAAGACTTTGTAGTAGGTCAAAAATATGGTTTAGAAGTATATTGTCCTGTTGACTCTCGTGGTATTATGATGGAGGAAGCTGGGGAAAGATTTTCCGGATTATATGTTGATGATTGTAATGAGGAAATTATTAAAGCTTTGTTTGAACAGGGAAATCTATTAGGAAGATTTGATTTTTCTCACTCATACCCTCATGACTGGCGTACCCAAAAACCGGTAATTTTCCGTGCTACTAGTCAATGGTTTGCTTCTATTGATAAGATTAAAGAAGAAGTTTTAAAAGAAATTCAAACTATTAAATGGTACCCTAATTGGGGAGATGTTAGATTAAGTAATATGATAAAAGACCGTGGTTCTTGGTGTATTTCCCGTCAAAGAACTTGGGGAGTTCCAATTCCAGCATTTTATACAGAAAAAGATACTGCTGTTTTGGATCCAGAAGTTATTGACTATGTTGCGGATATTTTTGAACAAGAAGGTTCGAATGCATGGTATATCCGCGAAGCTAAAGAATTATTACCTCCAGGATATACTCATCCGGATTCTCCAAATGGTATTTTTAGAAAAGAAACCGATATTATGGACGTTTGGTTTGACTCAGGTAGTTCTCATCACGGAGCGATGAAAGATTTAGGTCAACCATACCCAGCAGATTTATATTTAGAAGGTTCAGATCAATATCGTGGCTGGTTTAATTCAAGTTTAATTACAGGAGTAGCTACTGAAGGAAAATCACCTTATAAGACTCTAGTTTCCCACGGATTTGTTCTTGACGGAAACGGTAGAAAGATGTCAAAATCTGAAGGTAATGTAGTCGATCCAAACAAAATTGCAAATTCATTAGGTGCTGACATATTCAGACTTTGGGTTGCTTCAGTTGATTATCAAGCTGATGTCAGATTATCTGATAATCTAATTTCACAAGTTTCAGAATCATACCGAAAAATTAGAAACACCATTAAGTTTTTATTAGGAAATATTTTTGATTATAATAATGATAAAAACCAAGTTAAATTTAAGGATTTAGGTTCTGTCGACCAATATGTTCTAATAAAGAATAATCGGCTTATTAAAGAAGTTTTAGCTGCTTATGATGATTTTAAGTTTGATATTGTTTATCGGAAAATAACTAACTTTGTCAACTTTGTTTCTTCTTTCTACTTAGATTTTGCTAAAGATGTTTTGTACATTGAAAAAGCTGATTCACTTTCAAGAAGAAGTATGCAGACAGTTATTTATAAAATCCTTGACACCTTATTGAAATTATTATCTCCACTTTTACCACATACAACATCTGAGGCTTATTCC
>JBAYQC010000008.1:0-23149 GCA_041677365.1 Candidatus Izemoplasmatales bacterium
AAGACTAACTCACGGACATTAAATCCTAAAGGCATTTCTTTAACTAACTTGCTCCATTGATTTTCAATAGATTTTTTTATTTCTTCACTTTCTTTAAGTTCGGTAATATCACGAAATTCTACTGCTCTTACCAACTTTCCGTGATAAGGCATATTTCTAGCTTCTAGTTTTAACGGGAAGGTTTCAGAATTTTTTCTAATCCCGAATACTTCATAAGGTTTCTCATACCCAGTTCTGATTTTTTCTCTGACAAAATCTCGGTATTCTGGAGCGATTAATTCAAGGCCATCAGAGCCAATCAATTCATCAACTTCATATCCAGAAATATCTGAAAGACCCTGGTTGCAATCAAGGATAACACCGTGATCATGAATTGCTAATCCACCAAATGAGGCATCGTGCAATATTTTAAATCTTTGTTCGCTCTCACTTAAAATCTCATTTGTTAATCGTAGATGTTCAGTACGTTCTTCAACAGTACTTTCTAATCCATTAACAATTTTTTTAATGTGGTCAGCCATATTGTTAAAAGCATCTGATAGTTTTGAAAATTCGTCTTTACCTGATATAGCCATTTTTCTTTTAAAATCACCCATAGCATATTCATTACTAATCTCAACTAAATCATCAACTGGCTTAAATACCCTTTTTATCAACAAATGATAGATGATGATTAGTAAGATAATTGATAATGCAAACACTAATATCAACCAATAAATGTTTTGAATAATGTGGCTAAATAATAATCCTTGGGGAACCGAAGTAATGATTACCCAGTCAACTCCATTTTCTTTAACTTCTAAAAAAGAATAGTACTCATATTTAAAACCATCTCTAAGTTCGAAGGTATTGGTTTGATCTGATTGATATTTTTGATAGAAATTGTAGAAATTTTCATTATCCATTTCATCAATTTTTACTCGATGGATTGAATTATCTTCGAGGGTTAAATAATTATCACCACCCATTGAGTTAGCAATCAATGCTAAGGTACTTTTTTCGATGATTATGCTTGAACCATTATTCAAAGATAAAGTATCACTTAGAAATGAATTTATATTTGAAAGTACCATGTGCGCCCCTAAAACTCCCTGTAAAACGCCGTTAGTGTCATAAATCGGAGTAGCTAGTGATACAACTAAATCTTCCATAATAAAATGTTGATATATTGGAGAAAATACTGTATTTCCTGATTCAACAGCCTCTAAATACCATGGTCTTGTTCTCGCATCAAAAAGTCCCGCAACTACAACTCTCTCATTTGCAGTATAATCATCATTGACCGAATAATACCATGAGTATCCACCTGTAGTTGAATCATTTCTCATGATTTCTATTTCATCATTCTCATTTCTTCTAGCCCCATAATACTCACCTGTTGCCGTACCAAAACTAAAACTATAAACCTGATCATCATAATTTTGTAAAGCTAAAACAAAAAATCTCTCTCTTTCTTCTTGGTTAAGCATGTCCACATAATTATTCTCAATTAAATTAGCATGTGCTTCGTTGAGTTCTAGTGGATTATTTAAAAAATCAGAAACTTTTAGAGAAATATCTTCATTTCTTTTCATTGAAAGATCAGAGGTTACTTCTCTTACTGAGCTAAGCCAATTAGAAAAGATAACAGCTCCTAAAATAGTAAGTGTTATGGCTGTTAAAGATATAAAAACAATGATAACTTTGGCGCGAATGGAAATTCGATTAAACCACTTCGTGATTTTCATAAATTAAGCCTCCGGTGTCAACCATAATTCTTTTTCAATCTTGATTGAAACTTATTATTTATAATTATTCAAAAATTATCTCTTAGATAAACTGTTAATTCATTTAAAATATTAATTAAGATTGATACATAGTCTATTTTTTATATTATATCATAGGATGGCCTCTAAGTAGTCATCGAGAATTTAATTGTCGATAATTTACAAAGTAAGCCTTAGTCTTTGTATGTCTTTCTAAACTATCTAAAATTATCTGATCTTCATCCCTTTAGACATTTAGTTTTGTTTTACTCTGTATAAAATATGTGATTTCGATTCATAAATTTGTTCTTTACTTTAGTCATATTCAAAAAACAAGTCTTTTACAATGTAATATGACTGTTTAAGTCTTTCGTGATATAAAGGGTAATTCCAAGTATCCCAGGTATAAGAATTTAATGACATTGTAGAGTTTGAAAGACTAGCGCCGATATATATACTTTCAAAGTTTTCTCCTTCAAAGACATTTTCTCCCTTAAAATTTGCCATTCGTGTTTTTGTCGATGGATCCATGATGTTTAGTAATAAATAAGGAATTCTCAGTTCAATATACTGATTAGTTCTAAAATAATCTGACAATGAGTTATATTTAGGATCAGTAGGGTCAGAAATACCTGAAGTCAATAAACCCGCTTCATATTTAGAAAATGGTATAATCTCATTTGTTATTGGAATACTAAGTTCATTAGATAAAGCATGATACATATTTACAAAAAGTCCACTATTTTTAATATCAATACCTTGTGGTCTTTCAATCATTTCTAAAACATCAGCATATAAGTGACTAAAAGCATCATAATAAGGATCTACTTGAATTCGTGATTCACTACCTATGGAGATTAGAAAATCAACATTGCGATCAAAGGTTAACTCAGAATTTATAGCAGTTGAATTACCTTGGTTAGGGATTGTATCAATACCGATGTAAATTGTTTCTGAAGAAAGGTCGTTTCCTTCTACTAAAATATAAATAAACCGTTCATCTTGTGTTGCTTTCAAATTTAATCCTGACGTTGATATGTAAGGTATATCAACCCAATCCGTAACATCACCATCAAGTTTAATTTTTAAAGTTTGTCCTGGATCAAAAGCCAGTAGACCAAACATTTGCTCATTAGTTTCTACATTACTCCAAAAAGGTCTCTGCCACGCTAAATCAAAGTCCATGGTATTCCATGTCCGTTTAAACCATTCATCTTGCCATGAAAATATAAGCGCACCAACACTTCCCGAGTTATATATATCTCTAAACATTGAAGAAATTATTTCTCCTTGTTCTGCCTCAGTATGTTGTCCTTGATTAAAACCAGAATACCTTGCATCATGGGCCTTTCCACGTGAAGAAGGCACTCCAAATTCTGCAATTATTACTGGCATAGTATGAAAAGCAGTTAAATCATCTAGATAAGCCTTATAAGTGTTTACAGGATTATAAGCTTCTATATAGTCTTGGGAAAAATTCATAAACTCTGGATAGTATGGATATAAATGATAAGTTGCATATTGACCAGCAAAAGCTTTCTTTGTTGTTTTAATATTTTCAACATTAACACTAACCATATCTTCCTTTAAATCGGGTTCATATGGATGAGATAAGGGGTCCGTGGTCAACCAATTAGTATATGATAATGGTCTAGTTGTTTTATACTCTTCTGCTTCGTAGGTCAATATCTCATCTCCAACTCTTGCTAGAAAAACTTCAAACGGAGAGGCATTTTTAGTGTATAAAAAATCTCCTTGATAATTATTCTTTCCCGGGTTAAGTTCATTGGTATTTTTCACAAATAATGGATCCCATTCAACACCCAGTATCCAACCAATAATATACGGACTGACATCATTTTCATATGTCCCGCTAGCAAAACCAGGTTTTTGTTCTAAAGTCTTATTTCCATGAAAAATATCCACTAAATCTTTACCGTCATTAATAAATTCTTGAATTAAATGTTCTTCTTCTGCGTAGGGATCGTGGATTGAAGCAATCTTATTTTCATTAAGCCATAAACCATGCATAACATATAGCTTTCTATCGCTCTCTTGATTAAACTCAAATAAGGCATCATAAAAAGCTGGTTTCATTGTTGTGTAAACACGAATAGTGTTAGCATTCATCTCAGAAATCTGGTGAAACCAACGGGTATATTCTTGCTTTGTAATAGCTAGTTCTCCGGGGAAATAACCAGGTTTTGTCGCCCCGATATTAACTCCTTTTAAAAAGGTTTTTTCAGTTTCTAAACCATTAAAAATATAAAAATCTTGATTTTTAATTAGAGCTGATGTGGTGATTCCATTTCGCTGATTGGGTTTTGACTCTAAAAGACCAACTACAAATATTGTTAATCCGAATATAATAATAATCCCTAGCAAAAAAATCCATGGTTTTTTCATATGAAGCCCTCGCAATAACTTTTATTTTTATCAATTTATAATATCTATGCTATCTAAAAACATGTTAATCATATTATCTAATAATATTATAACATATCTTAATGACTCCTACTTGGCCAAAAACTAGGATAAATTCTAGCTTACCTTTTAATAAGCCATATGTAAGCTTGTGAAACACAATTTTCACTGTGATAAATCAAAAAGCTGTTGTATCCTTAAATACAACAAATTTTATCTCTAAATCATTTTTTCACTTATTTAAAAACACCACTAATAAAATATATTAGCGGTGTTAAATTATTAATTAATTATATTCAAATACCTTCTTTGACTAATCTCTTTTAAAGGTTAATACCAAACATGCTAACTTGGGATTTCTTGATAATATCCATATACTATTAAATCTTCAGCTGGCATATTAGTTATATCGAATGGTATCTCAAGTAATGAATCAACATACCATCCAAGGAATTGATAGCCTGATATTTCATAATTATAAGACTCAATAGCTTCTGTATAATAGTAAGTTGCAACATTAAAAGGAACTATATGGACAAGATTAATTGGGCTTGGTAAATTTATTTGCCATTCCGGATGATCTCCCATACCTAATCTATGCGTTTGTCCCCATGATAAAATATTACCCTTTGATGTGATAATTGAAGCAGCTATGTTATGAGAATTATAAACTCTAGTAATCAGCTCATTTTCTTCTAAATTGATAAGGCTTGTATGTTCAGCAAAGGTACTTCGGCTATTGTCTGGTCTATTTGTTCCAATCAATAATTCTCTACTACCTGTGATAAACAATTTTCCTTTTGAAGTTAATACCATGGTTACATAACCCGTACTAGCATCAACGATAATTTCATCTTCTTCTAGAGTGATTGCACCAATAACTTCTGTAATCGGTACAGGTGTAAAGGTTTGATAATTTAAACTTAATCCAAGTTGTCCACTCGCATTATATCCCCATGTAAAAATACGATTCTCTGATGTGATTAAAATACCGCTAGATCCTGCTATTTTTGCTATTTCAATATCCTCATTAAGAGAAAAAGCAAACCGATTTGTTATCTCATAAGGTGCTTCATAAACTGTTGCTTCGACTCCTGTACCCAAAGCACCATATTCATTTTCTCCAAAGACAAAAACACGGTTCTCTGAAGTGATTACCATTGAGTGGTTTCTATTTGCATAAATATACTTGAAGTGTTCAAATTTTACTGCGTCTAAATTAAACGCTAATGTTATTTCTATAGGTTCACGATTTGCAAAATAATTATTATTCTCCACACCAAGCTGGCCATTATTGTTTAGTCCAAAAGTAAAAATTCTACCATGTGTTGTAGTAACAATGGTGTGTCTTGCACCCAATGCTACTAAATCAATTTCTTCAGTAGGAAATAAGGAAAACTGGTCAGTAATATCTACAGGAATTTCTGAACCATATGAATATGTACCTACAGGTAAAGCCATCTGTCCATATTCATTAGAGTCCCACATAAACAATCTCTTATGTGAAGTTAATACAGCCCCATGACTATCTCCAGCATAAATGTTGGTGATATATTCTCCTTCTAACAGGTCAAAATATGAGGTCATATCTACTGGGTATTGTGTTGTTACAGATGGTCCAATTGTATGACGTTCATATTCAAATATGCGATGATCACTAGTTAAAAGAAGTGTATATATACCCTCAGAATTTGCCACATCTTCAACTAATTCTCCAGGATGTAGTATGCCATAATCATCACCAATAGGGTTTTCTAACATCACATATGTTAAATCATATTGATTCATTTGCCATTTGGCATGAAGTTCTATATCTGTTGTAATCCCTTGTTCAATCGAAGTCACAGGATCTCCAGAAAAATGTTGATTTAAATACCAACCGACAAAGGTAAATCCTTCCATAACTGGATCATTAAGTAAAATCTCCTCACTTCCATCTACGATTAACGGATTATCTTCATGATTAGTTCCGCCAAGTAAATAATAATTAACATGATACTCAGGTGTTGTCCATTTAGCAACCAAGTTAATATTATCAGCGTTCATCGTTTGCCAATCAAACTCATTCTCATATCCATAGTCCCAGTACCAACCAGCAAAAATATAATTATCACGAGTCGGAATTGGTAATTCAATTGGGTCTAAATAAAGAACATTAACTGGTTCTAAAAGGTTCCCTCCTTGTGTATCTAAAGATATCTGATAACTATGTTTTTCCCATTTTGCATAAAGCGTTATATCATTAGCTGTAACAATATATTCTGTTAACTCATTTACAAAATCCTCATCTAAAAACCAGCCAGAAAATGTGTAACCAACTAAATACTGATCTGCAATCGAAAACCGAACTCATATGGCAAGGTAATTGGTTCTATTTGTGTAGCTCCATTTGTCTCAAAGGAAATCATGTAGCTATTTCTTCGATACATTGCTTGAATTAATAAATCATTAGCTGGCATTTCTTCAGGAACTTGAATATGCCACCCATTAAATGTATGACCAATTTTTGTAGGTTCGTCAACCACTATATCTACTAAGGACGTTTGAAACAAAACCTGTTCATCATATAGAGTTGTACCATCATAATCAATATACCTTAGTCAATAAGCATTCCTATCCCACTTTCCATATAATATAACATCATTCGCTGGCATATATGTAAATTCAGCGATTTGCTCATTACCAAAATCTAAATACCAACCCTCGAAACTATGTCCTTCTTTATCTTGAAAACTGTTCAAAATTTCATTTATGGATGTGTCGTAATAAACCGATTCTTGATGTAAGTTTAACTCTCCATCCATAATTGTTAACAAATACTGATTCTTTTCCCATTTAGCTTGAAGTGTGACACTAGTATCAGTTAACAAAGAAAAATCATAATCAAAAGGGAATTGATTGATATCAATATACCATCCCAAAAAACTATACCCACTTCTTTCGGGAACCGGAAATTCCCCTTGATAGTTCACATCCGTAATTAATACAGAATCTACTGGAGATCCTCCATTCGAATTAAAACTTACCATCAAGTTAAATAAACTTAACGTTGTTTCCTCAGTATTTTCTTCTGTTCCAACTTGTTCTGAGTTCGTGGTATCAACCGTCGTAGAAAGTGCTTGTTCTGAACACCCTTGAACCCCAAAAATCACTAGTAGAATAACAAATGAAAAAATAAGTCTTTTCATGACCCTCCCTCTGATTTACTTTTAAATCACCTAGATTTATAATCCGTAGATTATACTTTTTTTATTATATTATAAAACATTTGAATTTTTTTGTTGAAAATAAAAATTTATGTATTTTTTTTTATTTTCAATTTCTATTAAGCTTAGTGTTAGAGTGTGGGAATCTGTTTCTTAAAAAAAAGCAAACTAAAGCAATTAACCGATAGTTTTGTAATCTTCAAAAAAAAGCACACAAAATGTGTGCTTTAGAGAAATATTCGTTCTATTATTTGGTTTGGATAGTCTGTCTATCACTAAACCGCTATAATTTTTCCTAATTCAATTCTAACTTCCTTATTATCTAAATCTCTGTTGGAGTAAGAATACAAGTCAAAACCAATGACATTAAACCCTAAATTAAAATAAAAACTTATCGCCTTCTCATTACATGATTGGGTTTCTAAAACAATCATTCTTGAAGAAGCAGCTTTAGCCCGTTGGTAAACTATTTCAAAAAGTTTTGAACCAATCTTCTTATTTCGATATGGTTCAAACACTAAAATATTCGTAATTCGCAATCGATTATTCCAAGTTTCATTTGTGTACTCGATGAATCCAATAAGCTTATCAGCTATAAAAGCTCCGATTGCAGTCGAATTCTCTAAATAAGAAGCAAACAAACTACTTTCAAAACACTTGTTTATTTCAGTTTCAAACTTGCGATATTTAATCTCAAAAGTTTTATTCTCAACGATTTCAAAATCATAATATCCTGAAGTAGTATATTCAAATTTGTATTTAATGTTTTCAAATTGTTCTTTTTTTAAATCTCTATAGTCTATATTCATTTCTTCCACCTTTTAAAAAAATAATAATCAAATATTCAGGAATAAATATTTTACTTAATCATTTGTCGTAATTACCACTTCATCTATAAAATTAATTTCACCATCATAGGGAATGCAATATTGCGTTGTTTTCCAGAAACCTTCTAAAATTGGTGATGTTGCTGTTTCAGTGTAAATCCAAGCTATGATATGATCATTTTCAATTATATAAGTTATTTCACAGGCTGTATCATAGAGTTCCTCTGTTTCATCAAAAAATTCACCAATGATCTGAACAATAGTTGACTCATCTTTATTACCCATTTTATAGGTAATGTTATTGACCTCTTCGTTTAATAAATTAAATCTTTTCGGTGATAATTCATACCAAAATGTATAATTGCCTTGAATTACAAAATTGGAACTACTAAGTTCACCATTAGTTTGATTTAACGAATAGGCAGCGCCATCAATTATTTGTGTATACTGATAATCATTTTGAGTAATCTCAGTATTTCTACCCTTGTATTGATAAAATGAATTCTGAAAAACAGAATCATTTTCATATTTACTATAAATTAGTCTTTGAGTCACGATATTAAATCTTTCTGTGTTAGATTCAGAAATATTTCCGTAGGTAAAATTTGATTGATTACTATCACCTAACATCGATATGATTGTTGATAAATCATAAAGTTCTTCATATGAAACCTCTTCTAAATCTGCTTGAAAATAATCTACTGGAATATTTGGGCTTAGTATTTCTGTAAAGTCAAAGATAGTCTCGGTTCCTTCTATCGTTTCTACATTAAAGTTTAATACACTATCTTCTTCAGGCATTATAAACTCATATGTCCAATAGGGAGTATCCGCTGATGTCTGAGTCACCAACTCACCATTTAGATATAAGACGATGTTAGCATCATAGATAATTTGAGTGGTTACTATAACTACAGTATTTGCTTTATACTGAGACTCTAAAGGATAAACAAGATATTCTGAAAAATTCTCAAGAGTTAATTGATAATAAATATCATTTGATTTCAGATTATGAAAATCAAAACTATCACAGCCAATAAATGGTAGTGTTGTTAAAACAACTACAACTAAAGCTATAGATTTCTTCATATACCAACCTCGTTTAAAAACTGAATCATCCTGAATATTATAGCATATAAAAAAAGCTTAAATATAAAATTTAGCAAATCTTAAACTTAAAATACACAAAACAAATAATTATTTTGAATTTTAATCTCACTAAAGTGTTAATATTTTCACCTTCACACTGTAGATTGACATCCCAAAATTCAAGTACTGAATTATCAGTATATAAGCGAATCTTTATTATCAAATTGACATTTAATGATTATTATCTGCTTTTTTAGCAACAAAACACTCGCTTGATTTGTTATATCTATTGACATTCTCAAAATATTAACATATTATAATTTTTGAGTCACATTTTTTTAACCACATGGAGCGCTACACATGATTTACTTAGGAATTATAGCTTTATCAACAATTTTGGTCGTTTTCCTTGAAGTTTTATTCAAGAAAAATATATCATTCATAAAAACAATGAAAACATTTTCTGTCGTATTATTCTTAGTTTATATGATACGGCTTTTTTCTAGTGATGCTATCGACAATACCTTTAATCTATTATTAGTGGATATCGAAACACCAATAAACGCCTATGATACCTGGATACTTAGTGTTCCTCTATCAATTTTTATGATATTCCTAAGATGGTTTAGCGTTTTATCAATCCTTTTTTTGATACTCAAACCATTCTTTAAAATTAAGAGTATTGAAATAATAACTTCAGTTTTTACTTTGATAATTGGAGTTCTAAACTTAATATTCTTTAAAGAAAATCTTTACCTTTTTATCGAAGAAGCAAACTACTTACATTACCGTTCTATTCAATTTTTTATAGAGATCGCTCTGATTATTGCGATTTCTATTGTCAATCTTTTGGCTTATATAAAGACAAGCATTTTCCCAAAATTCAAAGATATAGCTTATAGCTTAGGCGTTTTTCTAATTGCTTCACTTGCAGTTATTCCCCAATCATTATTCTATAATCTGGTAGGAAATTACGGTGAGATTCCTGAGGAATTTAACTTTACACATAATCTGTTGTTGCTAATCGTTATTATTTTTATTTTTATCTCTTACTTATCAATGAAAAATAAGAGTCAAATAAAAAAAGACTTTTTCATTACTTTTATAGCTTTTGCAGGATTCTTTCAATTCTTCTATGTAAGAAGATATGGACTATCAGGCCTGCCTTTACATCTATGTAATACTGCAATTGTTTTAATGTTATTCAGTGCAGTTTTTAAGTTAAAGAGTTTCTTTTACTTTAATTACTTTGCCAATGTACTAGGAGCACTAGCTGCGATGTTATTCCCAGACATTACCGGGGATTTATTTAGTATCGGGGCTATGCAATACGCCTTTAATCATTGGTATGCTTTTGCTTGGCCAATACTTGCTATAGCACTTAATACTTTTAACCGTCCGACATTAAAAGATATGTATAAAGCTATCGGCGTTTTCAGTGTTTATTATCTGGGAATAATTTTTATAAACGCTTGGTTTAACAATTATCAGTTCGTCGATTATTTCTTTGTTTATGGAAATCATATTAGTGATATGTTTGGTGTAACTGAAATCCAATACAATCACATCCTAAGTTTTAAAATTAATGATTTAACCTTTACATTTTATTGGCTTTATCAGTTGTTATTCTTCTTCGCTTTTATTTTTTTGATGTTCATGAGTTGGTATATTTATGATGCGGGATTCAGATATTCAGATTCTCAAGCCAAGCTAAAGCAAAAACAAATTGAGAAAGAAATGGATGAAATCCGTCTATTAGAATTATTAAATGGAAGAGAAAGAAGCGAGCCAATTAACCCAGGAGGTATTGACATGATAAAGATAACTAACTTTTCAAAAAAATATGGTCATTCAGATATATATGCAGTAAAAGACTTCTCTCTTGAGGTAAATAAGGGAGAGATTTTTGGGTTTTTAGGGCATAATGGAGCTGGTAAATCAACAACTATTAAGTCTCTAGTAGGAATCCAATCAATCACAAAAGGTGAAATGGAAATTTGTGGGTATTCTATCAAGTCTCAACCTCTAGAAGCTAAACTACAGATTGGCTATGTTTCTGACAATCACGCTTTATATGAAAAACTAACTGGTAGAGAATATATTCAATATGTAGCAGATCTTTATAAAGTTGATTGCGAAACTAGAAATCGACGATTAGATGAACTGCTTGAACAATTTAATTTAGCATATGCAATTGATCAAGAAATCAAATCCTACTCTCATGGGATGAAACAAAAACTAGTGGTAATCGCCGCTTTGATTCATGAACCACCAGTTTGGATTCTTGATGAACCTTTAACCGGTCTTGATCCGACTAGCGCATATCAGATAAAAGAATCGATGAAAGCTCACGCAGCTAAAGGTAATATTGTTTTCTTTTCTTCTCACGTTATTGAAGTTGTGGAGAAAATCTGTAATCGAATTGCCATAATCACCAAAGGAAAACTCCAAGGAATTTATAATATGGATGAAATCAGAAAAAACAATATTTCTTTAGAAGAACTCTATATGAGTAAAATCAACACAGAGAAAGAGATAGAATGATGTTTGAGAGAATATTAATTCTGACTAAGCTTCAACTAAGAAATAAGACGAGAACTTATGCTAAAAATTCAAAAAGAATTTACGCTCATATTGCTTTAAGAATTTTAGCTGTTATTCTCATCACAGTTGTAATTGGTCTTTTATTAAATGTAATAAAAAATTACGTATTTATTCCTGTTAATGATTATTTAATGATATTTATTCTGATTCTAACTCAAGTCTTAAGCATAATAGCTACCTTGTCGAGTTTTTCAATTGACATCTATCAAAGTAGAGACAATCAAATTTTACTCACTTTACCTGCTAAAAATGACGAGATTTTTTTATCAAAACTAATCGTTTATTATATCAATGAGCTTATGAAAAACTTCTACTTTCTCTTCCCCTTCTTGATTGCTTATGGCTTTATAACCTCAATGGATTTCACCTATTATTTAAATATTGTTCCTACCATTGTGATATTGCCATTTATAGCGGTTTACATCTCAGCCATATTATCGATTTTAATCAACATTGTAAACTTCTTTTTAAGCAAACATACCTGGTTGACTTTTGCATTGATTGTTACTGCGATTTTAGGTATTTTTGTTCTTGTTTATTACTTAGTAGGTTTTCTACCTGATAATATCAGAATTGTTCAGTTATATAATTCTTTCATTGTTAATTTAACAAAATTCATGCAAAAAGTAGCTTCTTACGGATTAATCTATACCGCTTTTGGAAGGTTGCTAAATGGCGATAAGGTATTAATCAATTATCTTATATTAATCGGCTTCACATTAGTACTGTTTATAGTTAACTACCTTATAAGCAGACCATTATTTTTTATCTTAACATCTCACTCCAATGAACAATCACGAACAATCAGTCATAATTACAAAAAAGAAAAGAGACAAGGAATATTCTGGACTTTCTTAAGAAAAGAAATAATTATTGCCAAACGAAGTCCAAATGAGTTGATAAATAATTATACTGTCTTAATCTTCCTTCCCGTTATTATGTATGTTCTAAACTCAATTTATATGAGAATGGACCGTTCTAGTATTGGAAATTCCTTAGTTTTGATTTTCAATATAATGATTACTTTAATATTGATAACCGCAGCTAATACTGCTAGTGCCGTGGCAATTACTACTGAAGGTAATGAATTTGTCTTACTAAAAACAGCACCTTCTAAAACCAAACACGTTGCTTGGGCAAAAATGGCTTTTAATATTGTATTTACTAGCTTCTTATTATTGTTTTCTTTTGGCTTATTCTCTCTTGCGTTACCAGTTTTCAATCAAACTGATATCTGGTTATTGTTTATTTTTATCTTTTTCATCAATATCAGTCAAATCCTCTGGGCTTTTCAACTTGATATTGTCAATCCTAGACTATCTGATTACGCTTCTACTGGCTCTCTAACAAACAATTCTAATATAGCTAAATCGATTTCAAATGGGCTAGGCACTACTTTGGTTCTAACCATTACTAGCATCATTCTCTTCATCTTCTTTGATAGTATTGCCTGGTATATCCTAATCGCACTGTCGATAATATGGTTCATGTTTAGATTAAAGATATTTATTGCTTATCTTAACGTTTACTTCATCGATATCGAGTACTAAGGAGGACAAATTATGAACAAAAAACTAATGTTAATCATGGTTCTCTTTATCAGCGTCTTTTCAATAATTATCATCGCTGTTTGGGGAACCTTACCTGAAAGTCAAAATCAGGCTCAGGTTAATTCTGTGACTTTTAATGATTATGTACTAAATGAAAACAATGATAAAATAGTCAATGTTTTAGGAGTAGTCACACAGGAAAACCCATATTATTCCTTAACTTACTCATATCTACCAGAAAATGCTAATGCTAATATCTTGGCGAGTTCATCTTCACAAAATGTTAAGGTATTGGTAGATGCTACAAAACATGAAGTGTTGGTTAATTTTTCTAATTCTGAAGCAATTGGACAAAACGTTACTATTAGAATAACTGATCAAAAAACCAATAAGTACGATGAAATAACCTTCATTTTCAAGATTCCCGATATCATAGTCGGTGATTAAAATTTAAAAAATTCAAGGAGAAAATTTTCTAATGAAAAAATTATTACCAATTTTATTTATTATCATATCACTTTTTACGCTTTCCGCCTGCAATCCTAAAGAAGTAACAGTTAGCTTCATTGAAAATGGTGGAAATGCTGTGGAAGATTTAAAAGTAATTCAAGAAACTACCATACAAACACCAGATGTAACAAAAGAGGGTTATACTTTTGTTGGTTGGTTTGAAGATGAAGGATTAAACACCCCGTTTAATCCTGACACTGTAATTCTTAGAAATATTACTCTTTATGCAAAATGGACCATCAATTCTTATACTATTACATTTAATTTTGACAATGGTAATGAAGACTATATTTTTACCGATGATTACAATGAAAATATTGACTTCCCAGACCAACCGACTAAAACAGGTCATGAGTTTGGTGGGTGGTTCATTGATGAAGAAAGAACAGAAGACTTTCAATCAACAAAAGTTCAATCTCAAAATCTAACTGTCTATGCATATTGGATACCTAACCAATATACTGTAAATTTCTATTTAGACCCAGAGAGCGAAACTCCTTCTTATAGTGAAGAAGTTCTTTATGGTGAATCTGTCTTGAATCCACCATCAATTCCTTTAGTGACTGGTATGAATGGAGCTTGGTCTGAAAACTTAGATGATATTACATCTGACCTCGATGTTTATATCAACTACACCAAGAAAATCTACACCATAACTTTTCAAGATTATCAAGGTGTAACTTATGATAGTATTAATTTAGAATTCGGTGAACACATAAATCCTGCTTTTACACCTGTGCTAGAAGGCCATGATTTCATCGGCTATTATAGTCCGCTATTGGAGCAGAATATTGATTTGTCGACTTACACAGTTGAAAGTGATTTAATTTTAATCGATGTTTTTAAAATTAAAACCTTTACCGTGAAATTCTTTGGAAGTGAAGACGGTAGTTTAATCGGTTCAGTTCAATACATCAACTATGGCATGAGCGCAACCGCTCCTTCCTCAGGTTATGATCGAGATGGATATACTTTCAATGGCTGGGATAAAGACTTTGATTACATAACTGAAGACATGAATATTTTTGCTGAATATACAATTAATCAATACACTCTTACTCTTGATGGCTTCGGTGGTGTTTTCTCTAACTCAAGCGAAACACTTACAATAACAGCTGATTACAACTTGCTTGTAAGTCCCAGTGAATTACCTATAAGAGAAGGTTTTATATTTACCGGATGGTATTTGGATGATGATTTTGAAGAAGAAATCTTTTTTGGAACCGGAATCCCAATGCCACTAAATGGTTTAAAAGTTTATGCGAAATGGGTTGAACTAGTCGCAACCAGTTATACCATAAGTGGAAAATACTATTTTGAAGAACAGGTTATTGCAAATGATAACTTATCGATAACTAACAATTTTACTACTACTGCTTCAATCGATTATACTCCTTTTATCAATGTATTGTATAATACTCAAATTTCTCCTGTCAGAGAAATAGAAGGTTATAGTTTCTATAAATTTGTTTATAATGGAGTTGATTATTATGATATTAACCAACTATTAACAGTTACTGAAGATGTAAGTGTAGACGTATATTATCGTCGTAATATCATGACCATCAACTTCACTGAAAAAATTGATAATGTAAACCAAACTACATCTTACTACGTTTACTACAACGAGTCTCTCGATAACATTCCTGAACCAACGCCAATTGCAGGAATGACTGTCGTCTGGGAAAGACAAAACTTTGATAATATCAAAACTAATATTTTTGTCGCCGCCATTGCTTATGATAATTCTTTACAAACAATTATTTTCATGAGTAATGGAACGACTATTTATATCTCCACTAACACACCAGATCTTACTGGCTTTATCGATCCTCATAATATCGTATTAACCGCTGATTCTCCACTCTGGAGTATCAACCAACAAGGTTATAGATTTTTAGGTTGGTATATTAGTGGTACTGACACACTGATAGCTTCTAACGATATTTACTTTGATGATGAGTTTTTCGCTCAGAACATTACTACATTAGAAGCTAGATGGATAAAATTGGACCGACTAAATGAACCAACAGACATTTCTTTAGAAGCCGATGTTTCTGAAGAAAAAATCACCATTGAGTTTAATGTAACTCCAAGTGTTGTCGGTGATTTAAGTATCTATCCTCTAGATTATATTTTCATTCTTAATGGTGTTCAAATTACAAGCGACTTAATTAGCGATAACTCATTGATGAATTATTACCAAAAAGATGGATTCACCTTTACGTTTACGTTCACAAGCAATAATCCTTATTACAACCTGTTTAAAGTTTTATTGATGAGTGAAGAGGGTGATTTAATACCCGGTACTCATACTTTACAAATTATTGGTATTGGTGACTTATTCAATGTTCTAAACAGTGATGTTTCGGATGTTTATGAATACAATATCAAATCAATCTACGAAGGAATCCCTGAAAGTCAAACTGTCAAAGATTACTACATAATTGAGGATTTTGGAAGTGGAACTTTAAGATACATTTTCTATACAAATTTAACCTATCAGTTTAGTAATCTCAACTTTAAAATTGAAACCGGTTCAAATCATATTACTGCCGATGGCAACATCCTTAGAACTACTAGCTTACCTGGAGAGTTCCGTTTTACTATTACTGATAATGAAGGCTCAAGAACCTATGAAGGTTTAGTTGTTGAGGATATCCGTCAATTCAGTTTTGGCTCTGATTATCAAAATTTCTTGAATCAAGTTAACATTGAAACAGAAGATAATATTTTCTTAAAAGATACTACAAATTATCCATATTATGTCGGTCATAAAAACACTTTCTATCTTGATATTTTAATCAGGAATAACAATGGTGAAAAAATAGCGCTTGATGATGTATTCTTGCAATATGAATTCTATCTTGACGGTAGTGAAACTCCAATTGATGAATCAAACTTAGAAAATTATGTCAGTTTTGAAAATAATGTCTTGGACTTTACTAGTCTTGCAAATAATCACAGCTTTAGAGTTGTCGTTGAACCTAAATATGAAGCTTTGATGATGAACATGAGTCCATTAGAATACAATATTGTTATAAATGATGGCTATAACGCTTTTACGAATGCTCAGTTAAAGTCTTTGTTTAGTGATTTGAATGTCAAACAAATCAATATTCATCGTGATATTAAAGCCGAACTTTTTAACAATCAATTACACGCTGATGGTTCACCAAGAAACTTCTTAGCTACAGCAGCTAATGATTACGAGAATTATGGTAATGTCTACTATCGTATCGATGGAAATACCGATAATGATCAGATTTTAATTGAAGGTAACTTCATGACTATCGATGGTTCTAATATTAACTATATCAATCCAGAAATGGAAGGAGCAGGAACAATATCCTATGCTCAAGCATTTGACATTATATCCACACAAATAGGAATTTTCTATTATAATGTTTACCAAACAAGTCCGATTAATAATAACCGGTTCACAATGAATAACTTACGAGTTTTAGGTAATACAACAACTCCTTCTGTCAACTACGGAGGTACCGAGGAAGAAATCTATAACCAAGAAAGACTGATGAGCCAAAACTCTGGAGGTATGCTCGGCGTGGTTGTAAGAAACGGTAAAGCTGATATGAACAACCTAATTATTGGCTATACTACCATCGCTCTTACTACTAATGCCTATGGAGAGAATTCTTTAGGTGACCCACTTACTTTAGATTTGGATTACTTAGAAATCTATGATTCTTGGGCTAATTCAGTTTATTTATGGAAAGGCTCCGGTTTAAAAGTCAGTAATTCAGTTATTGGTTCTTCTGGTGGAGCAGCTATTCACTTTGAAGATACTACTCCAGGAGATAGTGGTTATGATGATCCGATCTTAATCCTTGAAAATAATAATGAAATTAACAACTGGATCTCAGGTCAAGAAGCTTGGTTTAAAGCCTACGCTATGAGTTCTATAGCTTTAGCGCTCAAGAGTAATATTAATAACTCAGTAAGTGATTTAGGAAAATCTGTTATTGAAGTTATCGAGAATCCAGTAACTGGCTTAGAAACTGAAATGATAAACCTTGTTTTTATTTCCTTGCCAATGAAAGGAGCAGTTACATATTCTAATCCTAATGACTCAAGTTCTGTTATTAGTGCTTCAGAAGTAACTTTAGACATCACCGATGATAATGGACGCACAGTATTAGAGCGAAGTTGGAACTTTACAGAAGAATTGTGGCCAATAAATGAAACTACTTCTATTGTTGATCCAAGAATTAGCGGTGGTCAATTCGGTTTTGCCCTAGGCGAACTATCTGATACTTATGCTTTTTTAGGAATGATTCAAGAAATCAAGACCATTTACTACAGTAATTATCAAGTAATGATGTCTGATGAAGATGCTGGTAACTTAGCAGCAATCGCAGGTTTCTATAATCTAAATGCTTCTGAAGCTTTGATGGTAGGGGGTTATCTTGGAGCTGGTTATTCAGTCCAGGATGCTGTTATTGCTATAAAGGGTTCATTAGAATTTAATCAACCGAGATTTATTGAAGTAATAGCTCCTTTGTCACTTACTGGCGCCGCTGGAAATGTTACGGTTTTACTTGAAATTTTTAATTCATAATTACAATAACTAAATAAAAAAACTTGATTAGAATAAAATCTAATCAAGTTTTTTATATAAAAATTGAAGCATATTTAATTGTTATTTAATAAATTAAAAAATCTAAATTATCTTACGATATCGCTCTTTTAAAGTAAATGAGAATGATTGGACAGTGAGATAATTTTTGGACATGAATATCCTGATTCGTTCTTAAATTCTATAATCGTAATTTCAGCATGTCCCAATTCAAAACGAGTACAAAAGTTAGGATAAGGAATGTTTAGCAAAAGTGATAGGAAGATAAAACCAAATCCTTGATGTGCAAACATAACTACTGTATCATAACTTTCTTTTAAAACCTTAAATTTCCCATTTCCTAAATGAAGATATCCTAAAGACGCAAAAAAACGATCACTTTCATTCTGAATTCTCTCAATTTCACTTTCAAAACGTGAGTTACTGAAATTTGGATGCTTATACCACTGAAATCTCAAATCCATGATTTCTTGCGCATGAAAAAGCCTAACTGTATCTTGAGACTGAAATAGCCAGACTTTTCCTGATGTTGTATTTAATGTTAGACTATTCCACACATACTCTTCATTCGCAAAATCCAATTTATTAATTTCCATATTAAATTTTTTAGCAGTAGGAACAGCTGTCCTTATAGCTCTGTTTGATGTGGATGAAAACAAAAGATCTACTCTGTATTTTGACAGATAGTTAGCTATCTTTTCTGGTTGTGATTTTCCTAATTCGGTTAAATCATCAGGATTATATGTTGGCTCACCATGCCTTATATATATAAAACGCATAAAAATCTCCGTTTCTTACTTTATAGTTATTCTATTAATAAACCCAATGAGTCCACTAGAGCAACAATACTGAGGTTTATTTGGGGCTACCATAGAAGTTATTGAACCATGTGTATGACCACAAAGTATAGCTTTAATTTCATCTCTTGTTGAAACCAAACGAATGAACTGAAGAGTAGTATCATCGCAATCGTTATATTTGATCGAATAATAAGAATCTAATTTTATCAACTTTTCACGATTATACTCTGTCATGATAGGAATATGCATTGCAAGTATAATCGGTATTTTCCGTCGAAGCAACATCTTAAACGCATTTAATTGATTAGGCTTAATTTTACCGATAGAATCATCAATAGAAATAACCATAAATTCTTTAAAATCAATATAGTTAATATCACAGTTTCCTTGACACATATCAAAAAAATATCTTGAGGGATATTCATGGTTTCCACATGAAAATAGATAAGAACTTTTAATCCTGTTTATTGTTTTTTTTAAGTATGCAAAATTTGTAGGGCTATAATAATCAATGATATCTCCAGTTAGTATGACTAAATCCGGATTTTGCTTATTAGCATAATCAATGAGTTGATTTAGACATTCAATTGATGAAAATAATTTGTTCGAGTCATAGTTTTCTTGGAACTTTTCGGCAAAATCTAATCTTTGCTGCATCCATAATTTTTCTTGATTAATGGCTTTGATTATAAGCTCACTTTCATCAGATATTTTGTCATATGTAACAGCATGAACATCACTAAATTGAATCAGTGTATACTCCTTAGAGACACCTAAATTTATTTGAATTTTAGTTTCTTGAATGAAACCCATAATTTATTACTCCTGTTAACAATATTATAACTCATATAACTGTTATTTTTCAAAGAATGTCCTGTTTATTAGATATTTTACTTAGAATTGTTTTGTGAATCTTTTCCTTGAAATTTCCAAACTTTTAAAAATTAAATAAAAAAGCTCCCTTCATCAGAGTGGTATGGTTATTATACCATATCTCCAACTTTTGGAAGCTATTTCATTCTTATATGTCTTGTCATTACGGAGTTTTACTCTAAAATCGCTCGCGTTCGACGGAGTTTTACTCTATTTCCAACGGAGTTTTGCTTTTTTTAAGATGGAGTTGCATTTTTTTCATAAAAAAGAGTAGGTATTATTTGTCCTACTCTTTACGTCTATTAACTATACAAACACCAAGTTTTTTTTGCGTGAAAAGAACGTGGTAAACACCACGTACACACTTTCATTTTTCTTACTCATCAAAAAACACATTGATTTCGCCAATAACTAACCTGCCTTTGTTTCTAGTTCCAGTTGGATAATCTGACTGAACATAAAATCTAAATTCGTATATAGGCTCATCAAACCTAAAATAAAGTTTTGTAGGGTAGTCTTCCAATGTTGAAAGGTAAGGGTATGGAATATCTGATTGAAGATCAATTGCAGTTACCCAGTTTCCATTTGTATCTTTATATTGAAAAAGTGCTTCACCAGAGTATTGAGAGATTTGTTCATAACTACTCCACCAACGAACATCAAAGTATATCCAGTCAATCCCTCTATTAAATGCATATTCAAGATAAGCTTCGCCAGCACCTTCTCTTTTTGCTGATAAAACTAAGTACTGTGCATCCACATAAGAGTTAGTACTATCATAATGGTCTACATACCCAGTACGTAGTCTATTTGTATAAAATGTTTCATTTCCAACAGAAGGGGTAACATATTTTTCTAGTTCATAAAAGAAATATTGACACTCATAACCATAATCAGATGGATTAATGAGAACTTTATCATGAGTTTCCTCAAAAAATACAAACCCTCCATTAACAGCATCGAGTAATTGGCTATCCATATAAATTGTTTGAGTTTCACCCCAATTGAATCTTAGTTTAAACATAAGATGTGTCATAGTATTTCCATTACTATCAGTACCTACCCAATTTTCATAAGCATAGATGTTCATATAGTGATCCGAATAATCACCTGCATCACCAAATGTCCACCATATTACTGGCATACCATGGTCAATTGAGTCTTTAATATTCTCAATTTTTACTGAAAACGAGTTTAAACTAGGAAGTGTATCACCATAGACAACAACTTGAGAGTCATTATCATAATATGTGTATTCCTCACCATCTTCATCTATACCTGTTTTTTGAATAGCCAAATAATGATTTTTAAGTACTTGGTGGGATCCATAAATAAATGAACTAGGTAAAGTAAAAGTACCAGCATTTGGATCTACTCCAAAGAGTTGTCCAAGAAATGAATCAGCAGGAATAGTTGGTACTTCTTCAAAAATTTCTTTTGCTAGTATTCGTTTATCATAAGTAAAATCAGGATCTTTTGCAAGTGAAGTATAACCTACATTTCTTGCAAAGTAATCCAACTGAGATACTAAAGCGAGAGGTCCACAGCCAATATAGTTTTGATTTAGTCCAGCTAAGTCTTTTGCTGCTTGAATATCACTATCCCATTCAGAAATTTCTACTGGTATATCACCATAAGAGAAAGCTACAGAATTGCTTCCATTTGCTACTTTTGTCCAAGTAGTATAATCAGGAAATCTACTTGTTAGATGTGGTTAAACCTCAGATTCTCCAACTATTCTATCTGTTGTTCCAGATGGTGGAGTGGATGGATGTATTCCATTATCTATATAATATTGTAATAATTCCTCATTGCTCATATCCGGTGCATTCACAGAATAACTTGGCACAAATACATCATTACTAGCCTTTACACTTATCATTCCAATACTTGAAACTATTCCTATAAACACAAATACTAAAAGCACAATTTTCTTTACTACTGCATTATATTTCATTTTCATTTCCCCTCCTCTATATATAATAGTGCTGGAAAGTCAATATAATTCGCATTATCTACCACACCATTAATTTCATTTTTTATAACTACAACACTTATTCGACCAGCAGTTTCTTCGCTTGCAGTTGAACTTCCAATTGGTCCAAGAAATTGTAAAATTATTGTTAAATCAGCATCCAGATCCTCACTTTCATTATCCAACTTTAATAAAATCTGATATCCATCACTTCTATCACCAATTTTTCCAAGATAATCAAATGAATACTGGCTACCAGAATCTTCATCACTGAATTTTAAAGTAATATTAACCTCATAACACTTAGAGTTTAAATGATTTCTAATAACATTTTCGTTATTTCTTGAAATAAACTCTTCCTCACTTATTTCACTTAAAGCTATTTTAAAAACTTCTATATAGGTATTATCATAGAAATTAACAGGATCACCTACATAGTTAAATGTACTATCTACGAATATATATTTATCACTCTTGTAACAACCAGATAAGGTTAGTCCAAAACTAATAATCACTAAAAGTGAAATAATTCGAATATTTTTCCTCATACTTCCCCTCCATAATTTGTGATCAAACTATTGGCTTTTTATATTCTTACTATAAACCATTCTATAATTCTAGTCAATTATGACTACAATAAAAAAAGGATCTGAAAGCAATATTTCAAATCCGGTTTCCTCCAGGTGGGTTGAATGACCTATTTTGATACAATTACGCACCCCTAGAGTTTTTTACGCACCCCTAGCAAGAATTTACGCACCCCTGCTAAAAAGTTACGCACCCCTAGAATTTGCCTCTTAATGTTAGAGATTAAATCTCATTATCTCTATACTGGTAATATAAAAGTAGACACCCCCAATATTGTAAATAGACATTAAAGATTTATAATATAGACAAGGAGGTTACTATGAAATACACAAAAGCACAAAGATTAGACATTGGTAAAAAA
>JBAYQC010000009.1:0-22329 GCA_041677365.1 Candidatus Izemoplasmatales bacterium
ACTTGATACCAATTTTTACCTTTAATCTTTACGTCACCACGATAAATTAGAAATAGCGGAATAAATATCAAGAAGAAGTGGACAACAGCACTTCTAATCATCGGCATTGTAATGATGAAGGGGTCACCAAATAGTACAGTGACGGGATAGAAAACTACTGCTAATCCACCTAAAATAGAAGTTAAAAAAGTAAATGTTTTTAGCGGTTTAATATCAAACCAAATTACTATCGGTAAAAGAATGTTCATTACACCACATAATTGAAAAGATATAAAGGTGTTGACATCTAAGAAAGGATGGGCGTATTTAGATAGGGCAGGAAATACATTGTAATATTCATAGATGAAAATACCTTCAACACTGTATTTCAAGAATAAGATTACAATTAGAAAAATTGAAATAATTCGATCTTGTTTCTTTCTGTCAAATTTTTTTAGAAAGTGGAATGTTATGACAAAACCAAGCAAAAAAATTAAAAAGTAGATTAGGTGATAAATTCCAAAAAAATACTCAACAGGTTGTTGATCCATTCCTATTGTTGAAAAAAAGTCCTTCATATGCAAGCTCCAATACAAAATAGATATTATATTTATTATAGCAAAATTTTTACTTTTTACATATCAAAATGCAAATCTAAGATTATTTCTTGAATTTAAGAAAAAATATAGTAAAATAATAATACACTCTTTATTTGGGGGACATGTTCAATGAAAATAAAAGTTAAAGATGAAGTATTAGAATTTGATAAGCCAGTATATCTAAAACACTTGGTTAAAAACTATCCAGGAACTTATTATGCAGCTTTGGTAAACAACCGCTTAAGAGAACTATCTTATCGTGTTAGTTATGATGCTAAAGTTGAATTTTTAGATTATTCTTTTTATGATTCAACAAGAATTTATGCCACTTCAATGCGGTATTTAATTTGTATGGCTGCATATAGATTATATCCTGAGATTCAAATCAAATTCTCCAATAGTATTTCTATGGGTATTTATGGCCGAGCTATCAATAACAATATCAATAAAGAAATGATGGATAATATTATTTCTGAAATGAACCTGATTATTGATAAAGACCTTGAAATTACCAGAAAGCAAATTTCAATTCCTGAAGCTAAAGAATACTACGGTAGCTTAGGCTATGATGATAAAGTTAATACTTTAGAATACCGTCGTGAGAAGGTTAATATTTATAGTTGTGGTGAATATAAAAACTATATGTATGGTTACATGGTTCCATCAACTGGTTATCTAAAGGATTTTGAAATGCATTATTTAGATCCAGGATTTTTATTGCAATACCCTAGAAGAGAAGAAAAAGGTGAAATACCTGAATTTAGCGATTCACCAAAGTTCTTCAATGTGTTATCAAAGTCTGAGAGCTGGGCAGTTGATCTTGGAGTTGATATGATTTATAAAATGAATAAATGCATTGAAACTTGTGATATTCAAGAGTTTGTTAATAAATGCGAGAAAAGACATGATGAGCAACTTGATGAAATCAGTGATATGATTAAGTCCCAAGAAAATATTCGTTTAATTGCGATTGCTGGGCCATCATCTTCTGGAAAAACAACATTCTCTAAACGCTTGGAATTTGCTTTAGCAGATAAAGGATTAAAACCATTAATGATTAGTATTGATAATTATTATCTTCCGGTTGATAAAGCTCCGCTTGATGAATTTGGCAAGCCTGATTTAGAGCATATTGAATCATTAGATATTGATTTATTCAATCAAAATATGCAAGATTTGATTGATGGTAAGGAAGTTACTTTGCCTTATTATGATTTCACCATAAAAAAACGAGTTATGACAGAGCCATTTAAAATTGATAAAAATACACCAATAATTATTGAGGGAATTCATGCACTTAATGATATATTGTCGGAAAAGATTGATAGTGATAAGAAATTTAAAATTTATATTTCACCATTTACACAAATTAATATCGATTATAATAATCCAATTAATCTAACTGATCTAAGGTTGTTAAGAAGAATAGTAAGAGATTTACAATTTAGAAGCACCACTCCTGAAGAAACATTGGATATGTGGCCATCAGTAAGAAGAGGCGAGTACCGTTGGATTTATCCACATATCGAAAATGCTGATTACATTTTTAATTCAGAGTTAACATATGAGTTTGCGGTTATGAAGGTTTTTGCTGAAGAGGCACTCAAACATATTGAAAAAGGCAGTCATCATTTTATTCAAGCTAACAGATTACTAAAATTCTTGAAATACTTTAATAGTATCGATAGTAAATATGTTCCTGAAAATTCACTTTTACGTGAATTTATCGGCGGAAGTATTTTTGAACACTAATTTTTAGTGTTCTTTTTTATCTTTCATTGTAAGAAAATAACAATTTTGGTATAATTAAATAAGGTGATGTTAATGGCGAGAAAAAAGCAAAAGCAAGAGTACATTCCTTATGGACTAACTGTTCTTGAGGTTAATGAAAGAATTGCTGAAGGAAAAACTAATGTATCAGTAAAATCGAATTTAAAAAGTCCTTGGAAGATTATTAGTAGTAATCTTTTTTCCTATTTCAATTTAATTCTAGCATTAATTGCTTTGCTTTTACTTTCGATAGGAAGCTATGAAAACATGTGGTTTGTGGTCATTGCTTTGGCCAATACTTTAATTGGAATTTTCCAAGAGTTTAAAGCTCGTTCAATCATAAAAAAACTGTCTTTAATCACGGAATCAAAAGTTGTTGTTATCAGAGAAGGATTAGAAGTTGAAATAAGTGTTGAAGAAGTTGTTGTCGACGATTTATTTCTTTTAAACTCTGGTAGGCAGATTATAACTGACTCCATTGTTGAAAATGGGGTTTTGTCAGTTAATGAGGCTAATCTTACTGGTGAATCAAATTCAATTGTTAAAGCTGAAGGTGATGAATTATTAAGTGGATCATTCGTTGTTAATGGTAAAGCTTATTGCCGAGCTAACAGAGTAGGAAAAGACAATTATATTGATTCTTTACAAGCAAAGGTAAAAACTTTATCTAAGCCAAAATCAGTAATATTAACTTCACTTAGAAAATTATTGAAACTTATTGGGATAATTATTATCCCTCTAGGAATTATGACATTTTTAAATGCATATAGTCGTTCGGAGTATGATTATTTACCGGATTTCATCGCTAATGAAGAACTTTATCGAAATGCTTTAGTAAAAATGGCTGGATCGATGGTAGCGATGGTACCTTCTGGACTTTTCCTCTTAACTACTCTTACTTTTGCGACTTCAGTAATAAAGCTTGCAAAACATAAAACTCTAGTTCAAGAACTTTACTCAATAGAAACTCTAGCAAGAGTTGATACTCTGTGTTTAGATAAAACCGGTACGATAACTGATGGCACAATGAAAGTTGTTAAAGTAGAAAAGATTGATAATCCACCTATAGAAATTGAAGATTACGATTATCCAAAAATTAAAGGTTTAATCGCTTCGATGAATCATGCATTAGATGATGAAAACCAGACTGCTTTAGCTTTACAAGATTATTTTGGTAGCGACCAAAAACATAAAGTTAAAAATGTGGTGAAGTTTGATTCGCAAAACAAATATTCAATAGTTGAGTTTAAAGAAGGTATTTTTGTTTTAGGCGCACCCGAAATGATTATGCGTTCGAAATATCGAACGATAAAAAAACAAGTTGAAATATATGCCTTCCAGGGACATAGAGTATTGTTGTTAGCGGAAAGTTCAAATATCAAGGATGATAAGATATCAGGTACAGTTAAGCCTTTAGCATTGGTTATCATTGATGATAATATCCGTGAAAGCGCAGTTAGTACCATTCAAAAATTCAACAGTGCAGCGGTTAATGTTAAAGTTATTTCCGGTGACAACGCTATAACTGTCAGTGAAATCGCTAAAAGAGCTTCAGTACTAGATGCTGATAAGTACATTTCTCTAGAGGATGTAGCTGATGAGGATTTAGAAGAAGCTGCTTTAAATTACAATGTATTTGGTCGGGTTAAACCGAACCAAAAGAAGTTGTTAATTAAACATTTACAAAATCATGATCGAAAAGTTTGTATGATTGGTGATGGTGTAAATGATATCTTGGCATTAAAACAAGCAGATGTTTCAGTTTCCCTAGCTAGTGGTACCGATGCATCTAGAAATATCTCTCACTTTGTTTTACTTACCGATGATTTTCAAGCTTTACCTAGAGTGGTTAAAGAAGGTAGACAAATCGTTTCTAATATGGAGAAAGCTTCAGTTTTATATTTAGTTAAAACTTTGTATACGATATTGTTAACTTTTATTCTTTTGTTCACAACGAGAATCTATCCTTTTGAACCAGTACAAATGGTGGTAATTGAGACATTTATCATTGGTTTCCCTTCATTCTTCATTGCTCTTGAACCAAATAACAGACGTTTTAGTGGTGTCTTTATCAAAAATGTTATGAAGAATGTGTTACCAGGTGCTTTGATAATTATTGCCAATCTATTAGCTGTGTTCTGGGTTTCTTCAGCCTTTAATCTTTTAAATGAAAAAGAAATATCAACTGTCGGAATCATCGCGGCTACATTTGCGTATTGGATGGTTTTAGTTATAGTAAGTCACCCGTTAAACTTATGGAAAACGATTTTAGTCTTAGCATCTGCAGCTGTTAGTATAGTAGCATTTACTTTACCGGGACTAAGGGATTTCTTTAAGTTATCTGAGTTTACCGTTCCAAGTTTCTTATTACTTTTATTATTAATGGAATCATCTTACATAATTTTTTCAATCTATCGGAAAGAACTTATTCGATTTTGGCCTCAAGGTAAAAATTTCAGTCCATAATTGGTAAAAAAATAAAGAGGAGGAATCTTTATGAAAAGAATTTTACATGTTAGTGCTGAGTGTACGCCTTTTGCAAAGATAGGCGGTTTAGCCGATGTAGTCGGCGCTTTACCTAATGAAATTAAAAGGTTAGGTAATGCTGATGTTAGAGTAATAATTCCCTATTACAAAAGCATTCCCCAAGAATTTAAACAAAAGACTTCTGATGTATTAGATTTTAAGTTTGATTTTGATTATGAAGAACAATATGTTGGAATTAAATCATTAAAACTTGGGAATATTCTCTACTACTTTATTGATAATGAATTTTACTTTGGAAGTCGTGATAATATTTATAATTACGGTGATGAAATTAATCGTTTTGCTTATTTTCAATTAGCTGTTTTAGAAAGTCTTAAGCGATTAGAATTTTATCCCGATATTATTCATGTTCATGATTGGCATACAGCTATGATACCTTTATTGATAAAAAATAAGTACCGGAATATTCAAAGTAAAACTGTATTAAGTATCCATAATTTGGCTTACCAAGGAGTTTTTCCACTTCAAGATTATGTTCACTTCAATATGGAATATGATAATCGTTTCGAGTTTGAAGGAAATCTTAACTTTTTAAAGGCGGGAATTATAACCGCCGATGCTGTTACTACGGTTTCACCTAACTATGCCAGTGAAATCTTAACCGATTATTATGGTTATGGTATGCAGCAATTACTTAAGCAAAGAGGAAGCGATTTGATTGGGATTTTGAACGGTGTTGATTACAAAGAATTCTCACCGGAAAAGGATTCTTTTATTGCTCGCAAATATAGTATTGAAGATTATAAAGTTGGAAAAAAAGCTAATAAGATTGAATTATACAGGAGTTTAAAATGTGATTTTCCAACTGAAAAGCCACTTATTTCTATTGTTTCGCGTTTGGTTAACCAAAAAGGAATTGACTTGATTCAAAGAATTGGCGAAGAAATGTTGATGCATGATGATTTCTTTTTTGTAGTTTTAGGTAGTGGAGAAAAAAACTATGAAGACTATTTTTATAAGCTACAGGATCGTTTCCCTGATAAGGTTAGAGTTTACTTGGGCTATTCTAACAAGTTAGCTCATCAAATTTACGCTGGAAGTGATATGTTTTTAATGCCCTCTAAGTTTGAACCATGCGGATTGGGACAAATCATTGCTTTAAAATATGGTACAATTCCAATCGTTAGAGAAACCGGTGGTTTAGTTGATACTATTCAACCTTATAACGAATATGATAAAGATGGTAATGGGTTCAGTTTTTCTAATTTTAATGCCCATGACATGATGCATGTTATTCGATATGCTCTTCATACATATCAAAACCATCCAACCGATTGGGAGAAGTTAGTTAAAAACGCGATGAAACAAGATTTTTCTTGGAAAAAGTCTGCTATAGCTTACCGAAATATTTACAATGATATCCAAAATAAATAAAAGAATAAGGAGCGAATAATAATGAAAAAAGTCTTAGCTTTAATATTAGCTGGTGGTAGAGGAACAAGATTAGATATTCTCTCAGAAAACCGTGTAAAACCTTCAGTTCCTTTTGCAGGAAAGTATCGCATTATTGACTTTACCCTTAGTAATTGCGCTAACTCAGGAATTTATGACATTGCAATTTTAACTCAATATTTGCCCTTTTCTTTGAACGACCATATCGGTTCAGGAAAACCTTGGGATTTGGATAGAAGGGATTCTAAAGTTACGTTATTGCAGCCTCACAATGAATGGTATATGGGAACTGCAGATGCAGTAAGAAAGAATATACATTATATTGAGCAAGCAAAGCCTGATTATGTTTTGATTCTTTCGGGTGATCATATATATAAAATGAATTATCGAAAGATGATTGATAAGCATATTGAAAATCAAGCTCATCTGACGGTTGGTTGTAATGTTGTAGAACCTAAGGATGCGCATCACTTTGGGATGCTTAGGGCTGATGATAACTTGAAAATTGAGGAGTTTGTTGAAAAACCTAAAGAAACAGATTTAACTCTAGCGTCAATGGGTATTTATGTTTTTAATACTGATGTTTTGTTACATTATTTAAAAACGATGGAGCAACCAGACTTAGATTTTGGTAAACATATCATTCCCCAAATGATTCATGAAAAGGATGTGTTTGCATTTAAGTTCTATGGATATTGGAAAGATGTCGGAACTTACTCCGCTTATTTAGAAACTAACCTCGGATTAATAGAAACTGTTGATAAAATTCAACTTGACATGTATGATTCTTCATGGAAGATTTATACAAGATCTGAAGAACTTCCTGCAGTTAAAGTTGGATCGAAAGCCGAGATTAAACAAGCGCTGCTATCAAACGGTGCTATTGTTGCTGGAAAAGTTGAAAGAAGCGTGTTAAGTCCTGGAGTTATAGTTCATCCGTTTGCTGAGGTTAAAAATTCAGTTATTTTAAATGATGTCGAAATAATGCCTGGTGCTGTTGTTGAAAACTGTATTATTGATAAGCACACAAAAATAGGTGCTTATGCTAAAGTTGGTTTTGGTGATGATATGACATTAAATCAAGAAAAACCAGATTTATTAGAAAATGGAATTACTGTTTTAGGTAAACATCTAGAGGTTCCGGATAATATGGTTATTGGAAGACATTGTCGGATTTTTGCCAGTGCTGATTTAGATTTAATTAAAGATAAAAATATTAAGTCTGGATCGACAATTAAATAAAAAAAGTCAGCTTTGCTGACTTTTATAAGTTATAGTGGTGCTCCTACCTAGAATCGAACTAGAATTTCAGCATTACCATTGCTGCGTTCTACCATTAAACTATAGGAGCTCATGTAAGATATTATAAATAAAAAAACCATAAAAATCAAGAAAAATAATTTATATAATAATATTTATATTTATTGATTTTTAGCAATATTGTTTGATGTTAAACAGAAGGAGAATTTGTATGATCAAGATTAAAGATGTTTCAAAAAGTTATGATCAGAAAAAAATGGCTATTGACAAGATAAATCTAGAAATTTTACCCGGAGATATATATGGGTTTATCGGTCATAATGGAGCGGGAAAAACCACGCTTTTAAAGTCGATAGCTGGGATTTTAAACTTTGACGAAGGTGAAATTACTATCTTTGACAAATCGATTAAGAAAGAGAGTTTAGAGGCAAAAAAACTAATTGCTTATATCCCAGATAATCCTGATGTGTATGAAGCGCTTAGCGGTATTGAGTATTTAGATTTTATTGCTGATGTTTTTGGTGTCGAACTTGAAAAAAGAAAAAGCTTAATTCAAAAGTATGGACAAATGTTCGAGATTGAAGATGTATTAAACAATCCTATTTCAAGTTATTCTCATGGGATGAAACAAAAGGTTGTAATTATGAGTGCTCTTATCCATAGCCCTAAAGCGATGTTGTTAGATGAACCTTTCGTAGGACTTGATCCTAAGGCTAGTTATTTACTTAAAGAGGTCTTTCATGAGTTAGTAGAACAAGGTGCATTAATCTTCTTTTCTACCCATGTTTTGGAAGTCGCTGAAAAATTATGCAATAAAGTTGCGATTATCAAAAATGGAAAAATCGTTGCTAATGGTAAAACTTCTGAAGTAATCAAAGACAAATCTTTAGAAAATATATTTATTGAGTTGTTGAGTGATAAATGATGTATTTAAAATTGATGAGAGTTTTCTTTAAAGAAAATTTTTCTTTTAAGAGAATATTTGGTTTTCGTTTGAAATCCTCTAAATTAAAGACTATTCTAATTTCTTTTGCAATAATTTATGGTTTTGGGGGAATGCTTTTAGGCTTTGGCTATATGTTCTTTGAATTAGGTAGAGTTCTTGCGTTGAACCAGATGGAAGATTTGTTATTAAATTTTGTTTTTGTCTATGCAACGTTTATGTCAATGTTTTTTGTTTTATTACAAGCTAATGGATATATTTTTCATTATCGTGATTTCAACATTTTGCAACCATTACCAATAAAAAACCGCACTGTTATCGCAGCTAAAATTAATGTGATGCTTATAACTATATATCTGACAATTTTTATAATTACTGCACCTATAGTTTTTAGTTATTTTTATCATAGTGGATTTAATTTTATCAGCTTATTAATCTACATCATCTTAATGCTATTTGTACCATTTGTACCTCTAGCAATTTTTTCTGGATTATCATTACTCATTGCTAATTTTTCAAATCGTTTTAGAATTGGTAAAGCATTGAACTTAATCTTCATGTTTTGTCTTTTCTTAGGTATTATGGTCTTTTCATTCTCGATGAACATGAATGAGACAAACCCTTTGTTTAATCAGTTGGATTTCATGGATTCCTTTGGCGGGATTATTCCGACTGGTAAATGGTTTATACTGAGTATTCATAACCTGAATATTTTAGCCTTTGCGGGCTTCATTGGTATATCATTAGCTGTTTTATTTGGCTTTATTATTGTAGTTGAAAGAATTGTTGTTAAGACTAATCAATCACACCAAAATATCCGAGTTAGAAAAAACCAAACTCAAGCTGTATCAAGACAAAAATCTGTAGTAAGAAATATCTTTAATAAAGAAGTGAAGAAGTTTTTCAATACTACAATTTATATCTTCAATTGTGGCTTTGGAACGATAATGATGTTTATAGGTGGAGTTGCTATTTTGATTTTTAAAGAGAGCCTGATAACTTCATTAGAGATATTTGAATCAGCTAATCTTGATATAGAAGTGTTACTACTTGTAATTTTAGGATTTTTGATCTCTACAGTCTATACTCCCGCAATCAGTCTATCCTTAGAAGGTAAAAACTTTTGGATATTGAAATCTCTACCAATTAAAGCTGAAACAGTTATGCTTTCAAAGATGTTATTCAATCTTGTTCTTACAATTCCTTTTGCATTGTTTGCATTATTTATGTCAAGTATTGCTTTTGGATTTTCAGCTTTAAATGTAGTATTGATGATTTTATTTATTATAACTTTTGCTTCGACCTTTTCAATATTAGGTTCAGTCATTAATCTACACTTTCCGAAGTTTGAATATATCAATGAAACTGAAGTTGTAAAACAAAGTATAGGCGCACTACTTGGATTGTTTTCAGGGTTTTTTATTTTAACGATTCACGGTGTGATTTATTATTTCCTAAGTGCAAGTATGAGCTTGGCTTTAGTGCTATTAATCGCAGTAGCTATAAACATTTTAATCTTTTTAGGTCTCTATATGTATATTAAAAAACAGAGTGAGAGCATATTTATGAAACTATAGCGCTATCATTCAAGAGAATGAGTGTTTTAGTTTGTATTTTCTTGATAATTTTGTTATAATTTTAACGGTTATTTAAATAATAATTTTAATTTTAGAAAGGAAGCAATTATGACTAAATTCGTTTATTTATTTAAAGAAGCAGATGCTTCAATGCGTAACCTTCTTGGTGGTAAAGGTGCTAACTTAGCAGAAATGACAAAACTAGGTATGCCAGTACCTCAAGGTTTTACTGTTTCTACTGAAGCTTGTACACAATATTACAAAGATGGAAAACGCATCAATGACACAATCGTTCAACAAGTGTATGATGCAATGAAAGAAACTGAAAAAGTTGTTGGAAAGAAATTCGGAGACAATGAAAATCCATTTCTTGTATCTGTAAGATCTGGTGCTAGAGCATCAATGCCAGGGATGATGGACACAATCTTAAACTTAGGTTTAAATGATGTGGCCGTTGAAGGGTTAGCAAAACAAACAAATAATCCTCGTTTTGCTTATGATTCATATCGTCGTTTCATAACAATGTTTTCTGATGTCGTTATGGAAATCTCTAAGAGTAATTTCGAAGCGATTTTTGATGCGAAAAAAGAAGAATTAGGAACCGAAGAAGACACAGCTTTAACAGCTGATGATTTAAAAGAAATCGTTGGTGCTTTTAAAGCTAAATACAAGGAAATTAAGGGAGAAGATTTCCCTCAAGATCCAAAAGTTCAACTTATTTCTGCTGTAGAAGCAGTATTTAGATCTTGGGACAATCCAAGAGCTAACACATATCGTCGTTTGAACAACATTCCTTATGAATGGGGTACAGCAGTTAATGTTCAATCAATGGTTTTTGGTAATATGGGAGAAGATAGTGGTACTGGTGTTGCCTTTACTCGTAATCCATCTACTGGTGAAAACGAATTCTATGGTGAGTATTTATTCAATGCTCAAGGCGAAGATGTTGTTGCTGGTATTAGAACTCCAAAACCGATTTCTGAGTTAGAAGAAGACAATCCAAAGATTTATGCAGAATTTAGAAAGATATCTCATAAATTAGAAGAACATTATAAAGATATGCAAGATATGGAATTTACCATTGAAAAAGGTAAATTGTATATGCTACAAACTAGAAATGGTAAAAGAACTGCACAAGCAGCCTTAAAGATTGCTATCGATATGGTTGAAGAAGGTTTAATTACCGAAAAAGAAGCGGTACTAAAAGTTGATCCTGCTCAATTAGATTCTTTATTGCATCCACAGTTCAATCCTGAAAGTTTAAAAAATGCCGAAGTGATTGCCAAAGGGTTAAATGCTTCACCTGGTGCAGCTACTGGTAGAGTTGTTTTCACTGCTGAAAGAGCAGCGGAAATGGCTAAAGATGGTAAACCAGTTATTTTGGTAAGGCAAGAAACATCACCTGAAGATATTGAAGGTATGGTAGTTGCTAGCGGTGTTTTAACAAGCCGTGGTGGTATGACTTCACATGCAGCTGTTGTAGCTAGAGGCATGGGTACATGCTGTGTTGCAGGTGCTGGAAGTGTTAAAGTATATGAAGATAAAAAATACTTTGAAGTTGCTGGTGTAAAATATCATGAAGGCGATTATATTTCCTTAGATGGTTCTACTGGTAACATCTACGGTGAAGAAGTAAAAACTATGGACGCTACTGTTAGTGGAGATTTTGCTAAACTAATGAAATGGGCAGATAAATATCGTGTTCTTAAGGTTAGAACAAATGCAGATAATCCTAGAGATGCAAAAGTAGCTTATGAATTCGGAGCTGAAGGTATTGGTTTATGCCGTACAGAGCATATGTTCTTTGAAGGTGACAGAATTAAAGCGATGCGTGAAATGATTGTATCGAATACGGTAGAAGAAAGACAAAAAGCTTTAAATAAATTATTACCTATGCAAAGAGAAGACTTTATTGGTTTATATGAAGCAATGCAAGGTCATCCAGTAACAATTCGTTATTTGGATCCACCTCTACATGAATTCTTACCTAATGAAGAAGAAGATATCAAAGATTTGGCTAAAGAAATGGGTCTTAGCTTTGAAGACTTGAAAGCTACTGTTGACAGTTTACATGAAACTAACCCAATGTTAGGACATCGTGGGGTAAGATTGTCAATTACATATCCAGAAATTGCTGTAATGCAAACTCGCGCTGTTATTGAAGCAGCTATTGCTGTCAGCAAAAAAGGTTTAGAAGTAGTTCCTGAAATCATGATTCCTCTTGTAGGAGAAATCAAGGAATTAAAATATATCAAGGACATCGTAGTTAAAACAGCTGACGAAATTATCAAAGAAGCTGGAGTTAAACTACAGTATTCAGTTGGTACAATGATTGAAATTCCTCGTGCAGCACTATTAGCAGATGAAATTGCTAAAGAAGCTGAATTCTTCTCATTCGGAACTAACGATTTAACCCAAATGACTTTTGGTTTCTCTCGTGATGATGCTGGTAAATTCTTAGCTGATTATTACGATAAGAAAGTTTTTGAATCTGATCCATTCGCTCACGTTGATGTTAAAGGCGTTGGAAAATTAATGGACATCGCTGTTAAAGGCGGACAAGCTACAAGACCTAATATTAAATTAGGAATCTGTGGTGAACACGGTGGAGATCCTGCATCTATTGACTTCTGTCATAATGTTGGACTTAACTATGTCTCATGTTCTCCGTTTAGAGTTCCAATCGCACGTTTAGCTGCGGCACATGCCAACATTAAAAACCCAAGAAAATAAGATTCTTAGAGCCTAAATTTTTAGGCTCTTTTTTCTTTTCAATCGGTTGACATCACTTATTAGATATACTATAATTAAGATGTACTTAGTTAGTTGGAAATCACTCATACGCGCTGCACAATTATTGAACGGGAGTCAAGGTCATTTTGGTGTTGAAAGCCTATTTAATTAGGAATCCTAACGGGATGACAAGAGATGCCCACGTAGGGGTGGATGTAGTCTGCCAGAGTGATTTCCAACTGATTAAGTACATTTTTTTTAAAAAGAGGTAAGATAATGCTCAGAGTTATTTCGGGAAAATATAAGTCGCGTAAAATTATTGAAGTTAAATCTTCTTCAACTAGACCTACTACAGATAAAAACAAAGAGATTCTTTTTAATACAATTGGTCAGTATTTTGAAGGTGGTAGAGCTTTGGATTTATTTGCTGGAAGCGGTTCTTTGGGGATTGAAGCTTATAGCAGGGGAATTGATGAAGTAGATTTTGTTGAAAAAAATATTCAAGCTTATAAAGTAATAAAAACAAATCTTTTAAACCTAGAGATTAACGATTGTAAAGTGCATAGAATAGATGCAATAGAGTTTTTAAAAAAGGTTGATTGTAAATATTTACTTATCTTAGTAGATCCACCCTATAAATTAGATATATATGTGGAAATCCTTGAGATAATATCAAGTAGACAATTATTAGAAGTAAATGGTATAATTGTTATGGAGTCAGTCATTGATAAAATCATGCCTGAAGAGAAATGTGATATTTATAAATATAAAGAAAAATTAATGGGATATTCAAAATTTAGTTTTTACAAGAGAAGGAGACAACTATGAAAATTGGTTTTTACCCAGGAAGTTTTGATCCGATAACTTTTGGTCATCTTGACATTATAACTAGAGGAGCTAAGTTATTTGATAAGCTCTATATTGCTATTTCATTTAACCCAAATAAAAAAACCTTGTTTACGGCTGTAGAAAGAATGAATTTGGTCAAAGAAGTAGTTAAAGATATCTTAAATGTTGAAGTTATTGAATCGAACATTTTAACTGTTGAGCATTGCAAGAAACTTGGAGCTTCACATATTCTTAGAGGTCTAAGAGCTGTAACTGATTATGACTATGAGTTTCAAATGACTAACTTTAATCATAATATTAGTCCCGAAGTTGATACTGTATTTTTGATGACACAAGGAAAATACTCATTCTTATCTTCTTCATCAGTTAGAGAACTAGCGATGTTCGGTGGGGATGTAAGTCCTTTTGTTCCAGAAAATGTAAAAATAGCTATCGAAAATAAATTAAAAAATAATTCTTTATAAGAATTGGTGGTTTCAGTCAAATTAAACCAGTTAATCTGGTTTTTAAGTTTTTAATCATATAGATTTTTATTCACTAAAGGTGTATGATAAATTTGGATAAACCAAATGGTTAAAATATATGTTAGAATATATAACTTTTTGCTTTACAAACTGACTTAATTCATTTATAATATTTATTGCGTGTGACTCGGTAGCTCAGCAGGATAGAGCAACGGCCTTCTAAGCCGTCGGTCGGGGGTTCGAATCCCTTCCGAGTCGCCATAGATTAATAATAGTGAGTCAGTAATCTGACTCTTTCTTTTTAACTAAATCCTAAAAAAGACCCGGTAGCTCAGCAGGATAGAGCAACGGCTTCCTAAGCCGTCGGTCGGGGGTTCGAATCCCTTCCGGGTCGCCATTAACACAGGCCCGATAGCTCAGTTGGATAGAGCAGTAGCTTCCGGAGCTAAAGGTCGGGGGTTCGAGTCCCTTTCGGGTCGCCATAAATCAGAAATGTTGCTTTTACGAGCAACATTTTTATTTTTTATTTAGTTTTGATAACCAGTCATAATTATGATAAAATTAATCTATAAAAATATAAAAAAATTAATAGGAAGGTGAAAAGATGTTAATTAATTAAATTTCTCACTAAAAAAAGTTTCTACTTTTAGTGAGCATAAGTTAAAAAGAATAAACTAAAAGGAGAAAAATATGCTAAGTATAAAAAATTTAATTATTAAAAACATTCAACAAGATTTAATCTTAGTTGATAATTTATCTTTCACCATAAATAAGCATGAAAAGATTGCAATTATTGGTAGTGAAGGCAGTGGAAAATCGACACTGTTAAAAGTTATTGCGGGAATTGAAGTCCCTTATATAGCATATGAGGGGGAGATTATTAAACCTCAGGTGATTTCATATCTAGAACAGAACATTGATGAGCATTGGGGAGATTTTAGTGTCCATCAGTACCTAGAAGATCAAATCATAAAATCCGGAAGATATGAATATTATGTAAATAGTATAAAAATTATTGGGAACTTAGGTCTAATTTATGATGAAATTCGTGACCGGAAAATTAAAACATTTTCCGGTGGAGAGAAGGTAAAAATTGGTTTGGTTAAGGCATTGATGAATGAGCCGGATTTACTTTTATTAGATGAACCAACAAACGACCTAGACTTTTCTACTCTGTTGTTTCTAGAAGATTTTTTAAACAATTTGGAAACACCGGTTTTGTTTGTGTCTCACGATCAACGCTTATTACAAAATGTCAGTAATGGAATCATTCACTTACAACACGTACATAAAAAAACTAAAGCTAAAACATCATTTTTGAAGGTTGACTATATTGAGTTTATGGAACAACAAAAATCTAAATATTTATCTCAGTTGATGATTGCAAGAAAACAAAGAAGTGATTATAAGAAGAAAATTGAGCGATTTACGCAAATTTATCAAAAAGTTGAATATCAGCAAAATCAAGCTGTTAGAGAACCGACAAAGGGTAGGCTTTTAAAAAAGAAAATGAAAAGTTTAAAAAGTCAGGAAGAACGATTTGTTAAAGAAAAGGATTCGTTTATGGAAATTCCTGAAAACGAAGAATCGATGAATTTATTTTTTGATAATAATAGTAAGATTAATCCACATAAACAAATTCTGGATTTAGACATTAAAGATTTTAAGTTGAAAGACGGACAGATAATCAAAAACATTAATTTATCAATTTTAGGTGCTGATAAAATCGTAATTGTTGGTAATAATGGTATCGGTAAAACAACATTAATCCAACATATAGCTCAGGTATTAAAAGCAAGAGGAATCAAATATGGTTATGTTAGTCAAAACTATTTAGAAGTTTTGGATGGTAATATGAATCCGATTGATTTTTTAATTAGTAAGAAAGTTAAATTTGATGAGACAAGAATTAGACAAATATTCGGTAATATGGGTTTTAAAAAGGAAGAGATGGTCTATCCGATTAAAAGTTTAAGTGATGGAACGAAACTAAAAATTATCTTGACGCTTTTAGTTGGGCTTGATACTCAAGTATTACTATTAGATGAACCAACGAGAAACTTGTCTCCATTAAATCAAAATGAACTCTATGATTTATTCTTGAGTTTTTCTGGAGCAATTATTGCTATCAGTCATGATCGAGAGTTTATTGAATCCGTATTTGATGATATATATGAATTAAGTTCAGATGGATTAAAGCAACTAGATTTAAAGTAAATTTATATTTGTCTAAGAAACTTAGTAATAAGAAGGGAGTTTTAAATGGATAGAGCTTGGTATAAAGAGGGAGTTGTTTACCAAATTTACCCTCGTAGTTTTAATGACTCAAATAATGATGGTATCGGAGACATACAAGGGATTATAAAAAAAATCCCTTATCTAAAAAAACTTGGTGTAGATATTATTTGGTTATCTCCTGTGTATAAATCTCCAATGGATGATAATGGTTATGATATCTCCGACTATCGGGCGATAAACGAAGAGTTTGGAAATATTGAAGATATCGAAGAACTAATTAGGGTTCTTCATGATTCTAAGATGAAACTCGTAATGGATTTAGTTATCAATCACACTTCAAGCGAACATATGTGGTTTAAAAAAAGTGAACGAAAAGAAGGTGAATATAAAGACTTTTATCACTGGGAAAAGAAAAAACGAAATTGGACAGCGTTTTTTGGTGGTGAAGCTTGGACATATTCAGAGATAAGAAAAGAGTATTACCTACATCTATTTGCAAAAACTCAGCCTGATTTGAATTGGGAAAACCCTAAGGTTAGGAATGAAATAAAGAAAATGATCAGATTTTGGTTAGATAAGGGTGTTGATGGTTTTAGATGTGATGTAATCAATCTTTTGGCCAAACCACATAATCATCCTAATGGGTGTTTTTTAAAACCAATACTTAGAGGTAGTAAACATTATCTCAACAATCCAAAAATCCATGATTACCTCCATGAGTTATACGAAGATGTATTTAAACATTATGATTGTTTCACGGTTGGAGAAACTGTTTTTGTGAATCCAAAGAAGGCACGTGATTTAATCCATCCAGAAAGAAAAGAACTTACAATGCTTTTTCAATTTGATCATATGGCCGCAGACAATTATTTTGTAAAGTGGTTTATGAGGAAGTTTAAACCATTTAGATTAAAGAAAGCTTTGTCAAAATGGCAAAATGAACTTGATGGTTGGAACACGCTTTATCTTGAAAACCATGACCAATCAAGAAGCGTTAGTCGTTTTGGAAATGAAGAATATCATTATGAATCAGCGACCCTATTAGCAACCATTCTTTATTTTCAACAGGGAACTCCTTTTATATATCAAGGACAAGAAATCGGAATGCTGAATGCAAGTTTTCCTAATCTTGAAGATTATCAAGATATTGAAACTCACAACATCTATAAATTCGGAAGAAAAATTGGATTATCTCATCAAAGAATGATGAATAAAATCAAAAAGATGTCAAGAGATAATGCCAGAACACCAATGCAGTGGAACGATAATAAATATGCTGGGTTTAGTGATAGTGTGCCATGGTTAAAGGTTAATCCTAATTATAAAAGAATCAATGTTGAAAAAGATTTATCAAGTAAAAATTCAATTTTTAACTATTACCGTAAAATTGTAGAACTACGTAAAAAAAATCCAGTTATCATTTATGGAGATTACCGGGATATCGATTTTAAGAATCGTCATCTGTATATTTATGAAAGAAAGCTGGACGAAACAAGTCTTTATGTAATTGCTAATTACAGCGATAAACCAAAAGCTATTAAAGAATATGATTTTTTGAAATACGAGTTGATTCTAAGTAATTATGATGAGAATTCTCTTGATCATTTAAAACCTTATGAAGCAAGGGTATTTATAAAAAAATAGACCAAACGGTCTATTTTTATTCACAATTCTTTAAATATGATTTTTTAATCTTATATACTTCACAAACCGAATTAATAATCTTGTTCATGACTAGGCTCTTATCTACTTCAAAACCTTTAGCGTGAGGTGAATCCTTAACGATTACAAGTTCTTTTTCTTTTGCTTTGCAGGCATCATATAATTCTTGAGCCATAAATAAGGGAACTGGTTTATCTTTATCACCATGAATTATTAGTGTGGGTGTCGTAATCTTTTGCATTACTCTTAAAGGGGAAATTTGTCCTAAGGTGTATTTGTGTTTTAAGTACGTGTATAATGATATTCCAGGAATTAAAAATGAAAAGAAACGATATTTAAAACTATAGGCTAGACTTTTTGAAAACTTTGTGAAGCCAGAATCTAATACTAGTAGACTAATATATTTCTTTTGTTTTTGTTCCATAACTAAAGTTGCGGTAGCTGCCCCCATAGATACACCGTGTAAGAGTATTTTTGAATCAGCTCCATAATTTCTTAAAGCGAAATTAATCCATTTTTTTAAATCATATTTTTCATAGTGACCGATTGAGGTGAAATTCCCTTGAGATTTTCCATGTCCTCGCATATCAATCATTAGAACTTTAAAGCCTAAATCAGAATAGAGTTTAGCAATAATTATCATATCAGTAGCTTGGGATTTATAACCATGAATTACAATAGCGAGTTTATCGGTGTTCTTATCGAGAGACGGCAGATAATATCCATGAAGTTTAAGGTTATCATATGAAGTAACAAAAACGTCTTCTTTAGGGATTTTCTGGAACCATTCATATGATTCTTTATAAAAATCATTATCATGATTTACAATGGTTCTTTTTGCTTTTTTATAATTAATAAAAACATAGCGATATATATAATATCCACTGGCAAGATAGATTAATATTAAACCAATAATTGCGATGATTAAATAGTGATACCAAAACATAGACATCCACTCCTTATCAAGTAGTATTTTATCATAATTTTGCCAATTGTTTAATACTTAAAACTCAATCAAAATCAATTATTTTCTTAAAAGCGATTTTTATTGACAAAAACTCAGCTTTTGTGTATAATACATCCGTATGTAAAATGCATACCGCTCATAATTGGTTCCTTAAATATTCTAGTAATAGAATTACCAACAATTGGCGTGTCTTAATCTTTTAGAGGGGGTGCAAAGATGTACGCAGTAATCGAAACTGGCGGAAAGCAAGTAAGAGTTGAAGTTGGACAAGAGATTTTTATTGAAAAACTAAACGTTGAAGCTGAGGATAATTATACTTTTGATAAAGTATTAATGATCGGTGGCGAAAAGACTAAAGTGGGAAAACCTTATGTGAAGAACGCAACTGTTAGTGCTCAGGTGATTAAAAATGGCAAAGGTCCAAAGATAGTTATCTATAAGTATGAACCTAAAAAACATTATCATCGTAAAAATGGTCATCGACAACCATATACGAAACTTGCCATTACAGCAATCAATGTCGAATAAAATAAGATAATATGGAGGTGTTTTAGATGTTATTAAATCTAAATATACTTGTTCTTGAAGCTTCTAAGAAAGGTACAGGTTCGACTAAGAATGGTCGTGACTCTGCCGGACGTAGATTAGGAGCTAAACTATCTGATGGTCAATTTTGTACAGCTGGATCAATCATCTACCGTCAAAGAGGAACTAAAATTCATCCTGGTGAAAACGTTGGGATTGGAAAAGATGATACCTTGTTTGCGAAGATTGATGGAATCGTAAAATACGAAAGAATCGGTAAAGATAGAAAACAAGCAAGTGTTTATCAAGAGCAATTATAACAAGCAAAGCTTAGTAATTTATTACTGAGCTTTTTTTATTTTTTTAATAAAAATATTTAGATATGTTGTATAATATTATGCGAGGTGATAGTAAAATGATTAATCATATTAGAACTGTATTCAAAGACAAGTTTATGGTTAAACCTAATAAAGTATATTTCGCTCCAGGTAGAGTAAATATAATCGGTGGACACACTGATTATAATGGAGGAAATGTATTACCTTTTTGCATAGATAAGGGTTTGTTTGCGGCAGTAAGTAACACTGATGATTTGAAAATAAGAATCTTTTCAGAAAACTTTAATTTAGAAGGAATAATAGCAGTTGATTTAACCGCTACTAAATATGAAAAAAAAGAACGTTATTCCGATTACTTACTCGGAATCATTAAAGAACTTCAAGTCTTAAACTTACATTTAGACCATGGATTAAATATCTCTTTATCTAGCAATTTGCCGGTAGGTGGGGGATTGAGTTCAAGTGCTGCTCTTTGTATGTTATTGCTTGAGATTATCAATGATGAGTTTGATTTTGGCTTAGAAAGACTCGAACGAGTTAAACTTGCTAAAAAAGTTGAAAATGATTTTATTGGTGTTAATTGCGGAATCATGGATCAGTTTGTAATTGGTTATGGAAAAAAGGATAAAGCAGTATTTTTGAATGCAAAGACTTTATCATTTGAATATATTGATTTACTGTTAGATGATTATAGTTTCATTTTAATCAATTCTCAACTAAATAGAACACTCAAAGGTTCTAAATACAACGATCGTCAAAAAGAAACTAACGAGGCTTTAAAGATTTTACAGAAAACTTTTAAGTTAGATTATTTATGTGATTTAGAATTAACGGATCTGGATAAAGCTTTGACATTGTTAGGGGATAACATACTGAGAAAACGAGTCAAACACGTAATAACAGAAAGTGACCGGGTTGTAAAGGCAAAACATGCACTTAATAACCATGATTACGAAAGCTTAGGTAAATTACTCACAGAAGCGCATTATTCTGCAAAAGATGATTATGAAATATCCGCTCCAACACTTGACAAGATGGTGGATTTAGCTTTAGAAAATAAAGCTTTAGGAGCTAAAATGATTGGCGGTGGCTTTGGTGGATCGATTTTAGTTTTAGTTAGTGATGATGAAATTGATGACTTTATTGAAAATTATCAAAAAAGTTTTGTTAAAGAGTTCGGCAAAAAATTTATATATAATATAGTAAGTGCCGGTACGGGAGTTAAATTAATTGATTAGAGCAGCGTTATTAAGTGATTTAAATTCATTAGTAGAAATCGCTAGTAAGATTAGAGAACAAATGAAAAGTGTGAATCTAAAACAGTGGTTAGGTAATTATCCTAACTATGAAGATTTTTATAAAGATTTTCAATTACAAGGTTTGTTCGTATATGAGTTAAATGAAATAATTGTAGGTTCAATTTCGATACTACCAGAAAATGATCCGCCTTATAGAGAAATAAACTGGGATAGTTCAGAAGCTGTTGTTATCCATAGAATTATGGTAGACCCTAGTTTTCAAAGAATAGGGATAGCTTCTAAACTATTTAGATTTGCGATTAATTATGGAAGAGAAAAAGAATATGTTTCTTTAAAAATAGATACACATCCAGATAATCAGAAAATGCAGAACTTAATCTGTAAGTTTAATTTTAAATATAAGGGTTATATTAAGTCAATTAATCGTTTAGCCTATGAAATCATGTTATAATAGGAAACGAGGTATATTATGTTTATAGACGAAGTAAAAATAGTTGTTAGATCTGGTAAGGGTGGCGATGGAATCGTTTCTTTTAGACGTGAAAAACATGTTCCATTAGGTGGGCCTAATGGTGGTGATGGCGGAAAAGGTGGTTCGATAATTTTTGAAGCTGACGAAGGCATGTCAACATTAATGGATTTGAAATTTCAAAAACATGTTTTTGCGAAAAACGGAGAAAATGGTAAAACTAAAAACATGCGTGGAAAAGACGCTGAAGATATTGTTATTAAAGTGCCTTTAGGAACTATTTGTTATAATGAAACAACCCATGAAGTAATTGCGGACTTCACAGTTCACGGACAGAAAGAGATTATAGCTGAAGGTGGAAGAGGTGGAAGAGGTAACAGTTCCTTCGCTACTTCAAAGAATAAAGCGCCGAGAGTTCAAGAAAATGGTCAACCTGGTGAAGAAAAGAATCTTTACGTAGAGTTAAAATTATTAGCAGATGTTGGAATAATCGGATTTCCATCAGTTGGTAAATCAACTCTTATCTCAATCCTTTCAAACTCGAGACCAAAGATAGCGGATTATCCCTTTACGACACTTATTCCAAATCTAGGAGTCGTAGATCGTTTTAATGTTAAACCATTTGTCTTAGCCGATATGCCTGGTTTAATCGAGGGAGCATCCTTAGGACAAGGTTTAGGGATACAATTTTTAAAGCATATCGAAAGAACCAGAGTATTAATTCATATGATAGATATGTCCGATGAGTCTTTGAGGGA
>JBAYQC010000010.1:0-21749 GCA_041677365.1 Candidatus Izemoplasmatales bacterium
ATTCATAACAATCACCCTATCAAAGTACTCATATACTAAATCCATATCATGGGTGATGATAATAATTGATTTATTGGTTTTTTCATTGATGCCTTTAAACAAATCCATAAGAACTCTTTTTCCCGCAGGATCAAGACCACTAGTCGGTTCATCTAAAACGAGAATTTCTGGATCCATAGCCAAAATACCCGCGATTGATACCCGCTTTTTTTCGCCACCAGATAAATTGTAAGGATTTCTTCTTAAATATGACTCATCCAGTCCAACTAGCTTTAAAGAGTCTCTTGCTAGAAGTTTAGCTTCTTCTTGGCTGATTTTAAAATTTAACGGTCCAAACATAACATCTTTTTCAACGGTCTCTTCAAAAAGTTGATATTCCGGAAATTGAAAAACTAAACCTACTTTCTTTCTGATATCATTATATTTAATTTTTTTATTTCGTTTAGCTGTGATTGTCCGCCCAAAGATATCTAAACTTCCCGCTGTCGGAAAAATTAAAGCGTTCATATGTTTAGCTAGAGTTGACTTACCAGAACCAGTATGACCTACTAAAGCGATAAATTCATCTTTGGCATTAATTTCTAAGCTTATATTTCTAATTGCAGAATAAGGGTTTTCTACAAATGATGGATAATCATAACTTACCTCTTTAAAACGTATTCCCATAGTCGATCCCTAACCTCTTTTGTTTTCTCGCTTACTTCAATTCGATTGTATAAATCTAAAGCAAGCGGTAATTCTAGATTACTTCTTAATAAAACCTCGCTGTTTTTAAGAATTTCTTCTGTTGCTTCAAAGGCTTCAACCTCACCCTTATTTAAAATTAATACCTTATCCGCGAGTATTGCTTCATTTATGTCGTGAGTAATCATTATTACTGTAAGACCTTCTTTATGTAAGGTCTTAATGTATTTCATTAAATCCTCTCTAGAGGAAGGATCTAACATCGAAGTAGCCTCATCAAAAATAATGATTTCTGATTGCATAGCTAAAATACCGGCAATCGCAACACGTTGTTTTTGTCCCCCGGATAAATTATTAGGTTCTTTATCTAAAAAATCTAACATCTTGACTTTTTCAGCAAAAAAATCGATCTTCTCTAACATTTCTTCTCTAGGAACACATAGATTTTCCATTCCAAAAGCAATATCGTCTTTTACCGTAACTCCGACAAATTGATTGTCAGGGTTTTGAAAAACAATACCGATTTTTTTTCTTATTTCATAGGCTGTTTCTTCAGTCAACTTAATTCCATCAACCTCAATCTCACCGGATTCTATTTCTAATAGGCCGACTATGGTTTTAGCTAGAGTTGATTTTCCTGATCCATTATGTCCTAAACAAGCAATCCATTCTCCCTTTTTAATTTCTAAGTTTATTGATTTTAAAACCGGAGTTTTTTCGTTGTAAGAAAAATTTAAATCTTTAATTTTAATATAGCTCATGACTTCACCATCCAGATAAATATTATATCAAAAAACTGTCTTATTTCCTAATCTATTAAATGATTTTCTAAATCTCTTAAAGCGACTATCCCAAGTAGAGTCTCACCGATTTTTCCATTTTCAGTTACCAATAACAAAAGCATCTCTCTACGGCTTTTTAAGTCCTTGTTAAACAATTCATAAGCCTCATAAATCGTTTGATTCACCGAGATGAAATCGTAATATTTACGTGGATGATTGTTTAGGTCGATAGCGTCAATAATATCTCTTACTACCATTGATTTGTTTAGAGAATTATTTTTAGAAACTGAAAAGTAATCATAGAGTGATTTTTCTGTAAATATCCCTAATAACTCATCTTTATCAATTACCGGAATTGTTGAAAAACCACTTTTGTTAAGCAGTTCAATTGCATCCTTTAAACTATCGTTTAACCCAACGGTTTTTAAATCTTGGTAATTCGTCATCACATCTCTTATTTTAAGTGGGCTGGTAATCTTTTTAACAATCCGCTTAAATTCAGATAAAAATTTATCGCTTGGAACAATTACATTGTTGTTATGAGCGATGATATTACGAATTTGCGCGGATTGTTTTATCATTTCAAAGTTTTGATTGTTATTGATGAAACGATTAGCTTTTGATTTTCTTATTTGATAAAGCCGTTTTACAAATCCAGTATAAGAATAATTGTGATTGTGATAATTTACGGTTAGAAATTTTTCCAAGTCATTAAAGATTTTTAAAAATTCAGTTTCTTTACTCATAGTTTTCATTGATACACATCCAAAAAATTAATCGTATAAGTGTAGTTATCTAAGTCTAATGTACCATCAGTAACATAGTCTTCTAAAGCGTCTTTATCAGCTAGTGAGACAAAATAATCATAAATACTGTATTTAACTTCCATATCCGCGAGAAATACTTTATCTAAACTAAGCGTTAGTGTGAACATACTATATTCGACATCAAAGTAGAAATTAAAAGCTGTCATAACTTCCGGAAAATCACTTCTTTTAACACTTACGGTAACGACAATTTGATCATTTTCACTTTGATGAGCATAGATAAAATCTAAGTTGAACTGATCATGATTAACAATATTTTTTTCTGTCTCAGTTTCACCATCTAGAGGAGCATATTCAGTATTAATATCTTCTTTAATGATATCTAGTATTAAATAATTCAAAAACTCTTCAATTAGACTGTATTGTTCTTCCTCATCTGCCGAAATCATTTCTAAACCTTTTAGTCTCATATAGTCTGCATAATCGCCATTAGCTTCATAGACATCTTGTGGCAGTTCATCTGCAGTGACATTAACCTTAATTCGATTGATAAAAACTGTAACTCCAAGAGCTACTAAAGCAACCAAAATCAAGATAACTATTAATAATCGTCTCAAAATCTTCATAATCATTTCTCCTCTTTTGGATATACGCCAATCAACTTGCCTTGTTCAGAAACAATCGCCTGTGTCTTTGTTAAGCAAAATTTCGTTTGATATCTCAATAAAATATCTACATTAGTTTTAAGGCCATCATTAGGAATTTTAACGTCAGCAATAAAGCGGCTGGTGTCAACCTTTATTGTATTAAAATCTTCTACTTCTATTTCAAAAACTTCACCGTTTTTTAATCTATATACCAGTTCATCATCAATAAATATCTTCATTGTCCATGCAAAACCGATATAACTTTTCACTCTTTGAAATCGTAAATTCATAATCTCACACTCCATATCTAAAAAAAGAGAAGTTTAACAGTCTTTATCTGTTAATAATGTAATTATATCATTTTTTTATCTTCTTTTTAATAACCAAAGCAATCATTATCTTTAAAAGAAAAAAAGTAGAGTTTTGTTAAACTCTACCTTTGTCTTTTTAAAATTATACTAATTCAATAATAGCCATTGGACAAGCGTCACCTTGACGTGGTCCAGTTTTATAGATACGTGTATATCCACCGTTTCGATCTTTATACTTAGGTCCAATTTCTTTAAGTAATTTTACTAAAGCATATTGATCATCAATTTTAAGTTCTCTGACAGTCTTCTCAGCAATTCTTGCAGAATTAAGGTCACCTTTTTTTGCAAGAGTGATCAGTTTTTCCACTGTTCTTCTAACTTCTTTGGCTTTCACTAAAGAAGTTTCGATTCTTTCATGCATGATAAGTTGTGTAGCCAAATCACGAATCAGTGCCTTACGATTGGCGCTATTACGATTAAGTTTTGTATATCCTCTACTCATGATTTCCTCCTATCGATTAGTGTTTCGCTAAGCTTAAATTCATTTCTTCAAGCTTTTGCTTAACCTCTTTCAATGATTTCTTACCTAAGTTTCTAACGCGCATCATATCTTCTTCAGATTTTTCAATTAATTCACCCAAAGTATTGATACCTGCTCTTTTTAAGCAGTTATAAGAGCGTACAGAAAGGTCTAGGTCTTCAATTGGTTTTTCCAAGTTTCTGTTTGTTTCTTCCACTTTTCTTTCAACCATATAATAATCTTCTTCAACTTCAGTTTCAGACAAATCAATAATTGTTTGCAAGTGGTCGATAAGCATTTTTGAAGCTGTACCAATTGCACTTTTCGGATCGATTGAGCGATTAGTCCATACTTCTAAAGTTAATTTATCATAGTCACCAGAATCTTCAACACGAGTTTTTTCAACTGTGTAGTTAGCTCTGGTAATTGGTGTATAGATACTATCAATTGCGATATCATTAACGTCTTCTGTATACTCAGCGTTTTGTTTTGCGCTGGTGTAGCCATTACCTCTTCTTGCCTTCATATGCATTCTCAAAGTACCTTTGTTCACATGACAAATATAATGGTCAGGATTCATAATTTCTACTTCTTCATCACAAACGATGTCTTTTGCATAAACATCAGTTGGACCTTCTACAGATAATTCTAAACGTTTTTCAACGTTAGGATCATCATTATCAATTGATAATATAACACCTTTTAGATTTAAAACAATCGTGGTGACATCTTCAACAACACCATCGATTGGTGTAAATTCATGTACCACATTTTCAATGTTGACATTAACAATAGCTGCGCCAGGTAATGAAGACAATAAAACTCGTCTAAGAGAATTACCTAATGTGATACCATAGCCTCTTTCAAGAGGTGAAATAACGAATTTACCATAATTATCTTCGATTTCAACAGTTTCTGTACTAGGTTTTTCGAATTTCAAGTCCTTCATAAATTACCTCCTACCCACGTGGTCGTTTTGGTGGACGACATCCGTTATGGGGAACTGGTGTAACATCTTTAATTGAAGTGATTTCTAATCCTGCTACTTGTAAACTTCTAATAGCTGCTTCTCTACCTGGTCCTGGTCCTTTAACTTCAACTTCTACTTTTAAAACACCATTGTCCATTGCTGATTTAGCAGCTGCTTCCGACGCTAAACCTGCGGCGAAAGGTGTAGACTTACGACTACCTTTATATCCGATTGCACCAGATGAACTCCAAGCAATCGCATTACCTTTTGGATCAGTAATTGTGATAATTGTATTATTGAAAGTCGAATGAATATGCGCTACCCCTGTAGGGATATTCTTTTTCACACGACGTTTAGTTTTTACATTACGTGCCATTTAATTCATATCTCCCTTCTTATTTCTTCTTATTCGCTACAGTTTTTCTAGGACCTTTACGGGTTCTAGCGTTGTTACGAGTGTTTTGTCCACGAACAGGTAAGCCTCTTCTGTGTCTTAAACCTCTGTAACTACCGATTTCTTGAAGACGTTTGATGTTCATTGCAACTTCACGTCTTAAGTCACCTTCAACTGTATATTTTTGAACTTCTTGACGAATTTTTACTACTTCTTCATCAGTTAAATCTTTAACTCTTTTATCTTCGGAAATATTACAAGCCGCTAAGATCTTTTGTGATCTAGTCTTGCCAATACCAAAGACGTAAGTTAAACCTATAACTACTCTTTTCTCTTTAGGAATATCTACTCCTGCTATACGTGCCATAGTTACCTCCTATTTACCTTGTCTCTGTTTATGTTTTGGATTTTCGCAAATGACAAGAACCTTGCCATTTCTTTTGATTATTTTACATTTATCACAGATTTTTTTTACAGATGGTCTTACTTTCATACCATTACCTCCTTAAAATCTTTCCTTAAATTAATTATTTTTTATTTCATACGATATGTGATGCGACCACGTGTTAAGTCATAGGTTGATAGTTCAACCTTTACTTTATCACCTGGTAAAATGCGTATGTAGTTCATGCGGATTTTACCAGAAACGTGACCGATAATACGGTGTCCGATTTCTAGCTCAATTACAAATTGCGCATTGGGCAAAACTTCTATAACTGTTCCCATCATTTCAATGACGTCATCTTTTTTTGCCAAATAAATCACTCCCTTATTCTTTGGTTAGAATTTCATAACCAGTTTCAGTTATTAATATTGAATGCTCGAAATGAGCTGATAATGACCGGTCTCTAGTTATGGTTGTCCAACCATCGGCTAGTACCTTTACTTCTTTGTTTCCTAAGTTAATCATCGGTTCAATTGCTAGTGTCATGCCAGGTTTTAAAATAATACCTCGACCCGGTAAACCATAATTTGGTATTTGGGGGTCTTCGTGTAAATTCCGTCCCAGTCCGTGGCCAACAAATTCCCGAACAACGCTAAATCCCAAGGATTCAGCATATGTTTGAATTGCGTGTGAGATATCGGTTAATCGATTGTTTGGTTTAGCAAACTCTAAACCTTTAAACAAGCTTTCTTCCGTACCCACCAACAAGTTTTTTGCACTTTCTGATATTTCCCCGCATGCATATGTCCATGCGCTATCGCCATGATAACCTTTATAGTTTGCGCCTATATCCACTGAGACAATATCTCCGGATTTTAGGGTTGTACTTTCATCAGGTATACCATGTACAACAACTTCATTTATCGATATGCATGCTGCTGCGGGAAAACCATTATAGTTTTTGAATGAAGGGATTGCCCCATTATCTCTGATAACTTTTTCAACCAAATCATCCAGTTGCTTCGTTGATAGACCAGGCTTAATTTTCGCTTTAACAGCTCTATGCGCTAAAGCGACAATTCTTCCAGCTTCTTTCATCAATTCAATTTCACGATTTGATTTTATTGTTACCATTAATTTTCACCCAATTTGTTAATAATATCATGAAACACCTTGTTTGCAGACTGTTCACCATCAATAACGACTAATAGTCCTTTTTCATCATAGTAATCTAGTAAGGGTTTCGTTTTTTCGTTGTAGATTGCTAAACGGTTCATTACTGATTCCTCTAAATCATCAGGTCTTTGAATTAATTTATGTCCACAATGGTCACAAATTCCTTCTTGCTTTGGAGGATGGTAATCTATGTGGTATGTATGCCCACAATTAGAACAAACTCTTCTACCTGCCATTCGATGTGTTAACACATCGTCAGCTACATCAACATTTATTACAGCGGATAATTTTATGCTTAAACTTTCAAGCATCTCATCTAAGGCTTCAGCTTGAGTTCTTGTCCTTGGATATCCATCAAGCATAAAGCCATTTGGATATTCTCTTGAGGTCAGTACTTCCCAAACGATATCATTAGTCATTTTATCCGGAACTAAGTTTCCTTCATCGAGATACTTTTTAGCTTCTATCCCGATATTTGAACCTTTTTTTATTTCTTCTCGGTAAATATTACCGGTGGAAATATGTTTTAATTTATAATGTTTTAATAGTCTGTTTGCCTGGGTACCTTTACCAGCTCCGGGCTTACCCATAATTAATAGATTAATCATTGTAATTATCTCATGAATCCAGCGTAAGCTTTTTCTTGAGTATCAGTTTCGACTTGTCTAGCGGTTTCTAAAGCAACACCGACGATAATAAGTAGTGAAGTACCACCGATTTGTGCGTAAGTATGCCCTAAAACTATTGAAGTAATAATTGGCAAGATTGCAATGAACACTAAGTAAAGTGCACCAATTACTGTTACTCTAAATAATACTTTTGTAATATAAGTTTCTGTTTCAATACCTGGACGATATCCAGGGATATAAGCGTTTTGCTTGTTAAGATTTTCCGCTATCTGTTCTGGTTTAACCAAAATGAACGAATAGAAGAATGTAAAGACGAAAATCAATACAACATATAATAAGAAACCTATCGGTTGATTGTATGAAAAGATTTCGTTTATCCAAGCGCTAGCTCCAGAACTGATATTGATATAATTAAATATCGTTGCTGGTAATGATAAGAGAATCGAAGCAAAGATTACCGGTATAACTGAAGCTGTGTTCAACTTAATTGGAATATTTGATTCTGATTTACCTTTAAATTTAGCACTACCTGGACGATTGGCGTATTGAATTGGTATTTTTCTTACTGCAACTTGCATATAAGTAATACCTACCAACACAAGAATAAACATCAATATACTAACTCCGAACAATACATAACCACCGAATTGGCCTTGAACAGCGGAAACGGCTCCTTGTAATGCTCCATTTGGATCAGAAATATAGTATTGAATCAATGACGCTATTGTTCCTGGGAAAGAAATAATAATCCCAGCTACGATTAGCATCGAAGATCCGTTACCAATTCCTCTTAACGTAATTTGATCGGCTAACCAAATCATGAAAGCTGTACCAGCAGTTAAAACAACTGCGATATAGAAATAGATTAAGAACCAAAGATTACGTCCATCTGCTGTTGCCCAGTCGCTAACGAATGGTTGGAACAATGTTCCTTGTGCGTTATGAAATGCAAAAGTCATTGCTAAGGCTTGAACAAAAGCTAATCCAATCGCTAAATATCTTGTCAATCTAGCTATTTTCTTTCTTCCTTCTTCGCCTTCTTCGCTCCATTCTTTTAAAGCAGGGATGATGTCCATCTGTAAAAGTTGAACAACAATCGATGCAGTAATGTATGGGCTAATACCTAAAGCAACTATTGAATAATTTCTTAAGGCATCACCAGAAATTGAGTTAACAATACCCAAGAACCCACTATTATCAAACAATGATGATAATGTAGTCGGATCAATTAAAGGCATTGTAATTAATGTTAAAATTTTGAAGACTAGAAAAGCTAATAATGTGAAACCAATTTTCTTTAAGACTTCCTTATTTTTGAAAATCTTTTTAATAGTTTCCATTATATCACCTCAACCACGCCACCGGCTTCTTCAATTGCTTGCTTCGCTGAATTTGAAAATTTATGTGCTTTAACAGTTAGTTTAACAGTCAATTTACCGTTACCTAAGATTTTAACACCTGAAAGTTCTTTACGGATGATGCGATTATTTAGTAATACTTCTGGAGTAATGATCATTCCTTCTTCGAATCTGTTCAAATCTTCAACGTTTACGATAGCGAATTCCTTTCTAAAGGGATTGGTAAAACCTTTTTTAGGAAGGCGTTTGAATAATGGTGTTTGACCACCCTCAAATCCAAGTCTTACTCCGCCGCCTGAACGTGAGTTTTGACCTTTTTGACCACGGCCACTGGTTTTACCAGTACCTGAGCTAGTTCCACGACCAACGCGTTTTTTATAATGAGTTGCACCTGAATTAGGTTTAAGTTCATGTAATGTCATCTTCTGCACCCCCTATTTCTTAACTTCTTCGACTTTAACTAAATGACTAACAGTATTCACCATACCTTTAATCATGTCGCTTTCTTCTAAAACTACAGAAGAATTTCTTTTTGTAAGTCCTAAAGCCTTGATTGTTTTAACTTGATTAGGTTTTCTACCCATCAAGCCTTTTACTAAGGTAATTTTAATTTGTGCCATTATTTACGTACCTCCTCAGGATTGAGTCCACGCATAGCAGCTACTGTGTCTACTGTTCTTAAAGTTTTTAATCCTTCGAAAGTAGCTCTAACAATATTGATAGGTGAGTTTGATCCTAAAGATTTACTTAATACATCTTGAATGCCAGCTAATTCCAATACCGCACGAACAGGCCCACCGGCGATAACACCAGTACCTTCTGCAGCTGGACGTAAGAATACTTTTCCAGCACCGAATTTTCCGGTTACGATATGAGGAATTGTTGTTCCGTCCATTGGGACTTCAATGAGGTTTTTCTTAGCATCTTCAATTGCTTTTTTGATTGCATCTGGAACTTCAGAAGCTTTACCGGTACCAAAACCGACTTTACCTTTTTGATCTCCAACAACCACTAAAGCTGAAAAGCTAAAACGTCTACCACCTTTAACAACTTTGGTAACACGACCAATACTGACTACTCTTTCTTCATAAAGTTTAGGTTCTCTCTTAACTGAACGAGGTTTTCTTCCTCTATTATTACGTTTATTATTTTCCATATTAGATTACCTCCTTCATTAGAATTTCAGTCCTGCTTCTCTAGCAGCATCGGCTAAAGCTTGAATTCTTCCGTGGTATAAATAACCTCCACGGTCAAATACTACAGCGACAATATTTTTTTCGATTGCTCTTTTAGCAACTAATTCTCCAACTTTTTTCGCGCCTTCAACATTGGAGCCATTGATTCCTTCAATTTCCCTAGAATTTGCTTGTGCTAACGTAACTTGATTAACATCGTCGATGATTTGTGCATAAATTTGTTTATTAGAACGATAAACATTTAGACGTGGTCTTTCTGGAGTCCCCTTAATTTGGAAACGCATACGACGATGTCTTTTTAGTCTTTGTTCGTTTTTATTTACTGGTTTAAACATATTCTATCACCTAGCTAATTACTTAGCTGTTTTTCCTTCCTTACGACGTACGTGTTCGTCTCTGTATCTAATACCTTTACCAAGATAAGGTTCAGGTTGACGTACTTTACGAACGTTAGCCGCGAATTCACCAACTACTTGCTTGTCAGCACCTTTAACATGAATTTCTGTATTCTTAGGGATTTCTATTGTTAAACCTTCAGGAATAGCCATTTCCACTGGATTTGAATATCCTACGTTTAACACTAAGGTTTTCGGATCTTTTAATTGCGCGCGGTATCCGACACCTTTGATATCAAGGATCTTTGTATATCCTTCACTTACACCAATAACCATATTATTCAATAGCGCTCTTGTTGTCCCGTGTAGGGCTTTCATGCGTAAAGAATCATTTGGTCGGGTTACAGAAACTTCGTCATTTTCTACTTTAATTCCGATATTTTTATCGAAAGTAAAGCCGAGTGAACCTTTAGGCCCTTTTACTGATACATAGTTAATATCATTAACTTCTACAGTAACTCCTTCAGGCACTCTGATCGATTGATTACCAATTCGACTCATAATTTTCTTGCACCTCCATCGTTATAATTACCATACATACGCTATGACTTCGCCACCGATTTTATTTTTTCTAGCTTCTCTATCGGTCATAATGCCTTTTGAAGTAGAAATGATAGCTATTCCAAGTCCGTTAAGAACCTTTGGAAGATCATCAGTCTTAGCATACACACGTAAACCAGGTTTGGAAATCTTTTTCAAACCTCTAACTACTCTTTCTTCATTTTCTAAATATTTTAAAGTTACTTTTAGTGTACCTTGAACACCTTCTTCAATGCGTTCGAAATCAGTTACATAACCTTCTTGTTTAAGAACATTAAGGATTTCCATCTTCAATTTTGATGCTGGTACATCTACAGTTTTATGTTTCATTTGATTTGCGTTGCGAATTCTTGTTAACATATCCGCAATTGGATCTGTCATAACCATATTAATAATGCCTCCTTCCCTTATTATCGGAAATATTCTTTCTCATAATTTATTACCAACTTGCTTTTTTTACGCCAGGGATTTGACCTTTATAAGCCAATTCTCTGAAACATACACGACATAGTTTAAATTTGCGATAAACAGAGTGAGGACGTCCACAACGTTCACATCTAGTGTAATTTCTAACTGGGAACTTAGATCCGCGTTTTTGACTTACCTTTTTTGATGTCTTTGCCATTTTAGACCTCCTATCTTCTGAAAGGCATTCCGAATGATTTTAATAATTCGAAAGCTTCCTGATCTGTTTTTGCTGTGGTTACGATAACGATATCCATACCACGAATTTTACTTACTTTGTCATAATTGATTTCTGGGAAAATCAACTGTTCTTTAACACCTAATGTATAATTACCTCTTCCGTCGAAACCTTTTGGATTAATTCCTCTAAAGTCTCTAACTCTTGGTAACGCAATAGTGATTAGTTTATCAAAGAAGTCATACATTCTATCTCCTCGTAATGTTACTTTACAGCCGATTGGCATGCCTTCACGAAGTTTAAATGTTGCAATTGATTTTTTCGCTCTAGTTACAAGTGGTTTTTGTCCGGTGATCAATGTTAATTCATTGACAGCATCATCTAATACTTTAGGATTTGCAACTGCATCTCCAACACCAATGTTAATTACTATTTTACTAATCTTCGGGCTTTCCATGATGGAAGAATAATTGAATTTTTCCATTAAAGCCGGAATGATTTCATTGCGATATTTTTCGACTAATCTATTCATATTTTTCTCCCCTCATCTAGTCTAATTCTTTGCCAGATTTTTTAGCATATCTAACTTTTTTAGTTACTTCTTTTTTCTTTACAGTTTCCGTTACATACTTGTAACCGATACGTGTTGGTTTCTTTTCTTTAGGATCTAAGAGCATAACATTTGAAACATGGATTGGTTTTTCAATCTCCATGATTCCTCCATCAGGATTAGCTTGAGAAGGTTTTAAATGTTTTTTAATCTTTGTTAATCCTTCGCCTTCTAAAACTACTCGATCAGTTTTAGTTAACACTTTAATAATTGTTCCTTGTTTTCCTTTATCTGCGCCAGAGATTATAACGACTTTATCGCCTTTTTTTAATTTCATGTGATTGCCTCCTTATAATACTTCCGGAGCTAAAGAAACTATTTTAGTAAACTCTGCGTCTCTTAACTCTCTTGCAACAGGTCCAAAAATACGAGTTCCTTTTGGAGATTTATCATCTTTAATGATAACTGCTGCATTGTCATCAAATTTTACGAATGAACCGTCCGCACGACGGACTTCTTTTTTTGTTCTTACGATAACCGCTTTTACAACTTCACCTTTTTTAACCATACCGCCTGGAGTAGCTGATTTAACTGTAGCTACAATGACATCGCCGATACTAGCGTATTTTCTGCTGGTACCGCCTAAAACTTTGATTGTTAGAATTTCACGTGCGCCGGAATTATCGGCTATTTTAAGTCTTGTTTCTTGTTGAATCATCTTAAATTACCCCCGAATCCCTAAACTTCTTCATGCTTTTCCACAATTTCGATTAAAAGGAAACGTTTAGTCGCAGATAGTGGACGGCATTCAGTAATTCTAACAACATCACCCATATTAGCTTCGTTCTTTTCGTCATGTGCTCTGAATTTTTTAGAAGAAATTACTCTTTTTCCATATAATGGATGTTTTTTATATGTAGTTACTAAAACTGTAATTGTCTTGTCGTTCTTGTCAGATACAACAGTTCCAGTAAAAACTTTTCTATTAGTTTTTAATTCCATATTGAACTTCCTCCTTATTTACTTTCTCTCTCAGAAAGAACAGTCTTCATGCGAGCGATGGTTTTTTTGATGTTGGAAACACGTGCGGTGTTTTCCAATTGACCTGTTGCTTGTTTGAAGCGTAGATCAAATAATTCTTTTTTAAGGTTATCTATTTCGTTTAAAATGGTTGCGGTGTCCATTTCGCGTATTTCTTTTGCGTAAATCATAGAGAATCACCACTTTCTTTCTTAACAAACTTTGTCTTAATTGGTAGTTTGTGTGCTGCTAATCTCAACGCTTCTTTAGCGATTTCTTCAGAAACCCCTGCAATTTCAAACATTACTGCGCCTTCTTTAACAACTGCTACCCATTCTTCTGGAGACCCTTTACCAGATCCCATACGAACTTCTAATGGCTTTTTAGTTTTTGCTAAGTGTGGGAAGATTTTAATCCATACTTTCCCAGCACGTTTCATATAACGAGTCATCGCAATACGGCTTGCTTCGATTTGACGAGCAGTTACCCAAGCGCCTTCTAAAGCCTTAAGTCCGAATTCGCCAAAGGAGATATCTGCTCCACCTTTAGCTGGCCCTTCATAGCTAACGCGATGAGGACGACGATATTTAGTTCTTTTAGGCATTAACATATTACTTAGCCTCCTTCTTCTTAGAAGGCAATATTTCCCCTTTGTAAATCCATACTTTAACTCCTAATTTACCATAGGTAGTATTAGCTTCTGCTAGAGCGTAGTCAATATCTGCTCTTAAAGTATGTAAAGGAACGTTACCTTCGCTGTATCCTTCACTACGTGCCATTTCCGCACCACCAAGACGGCCTGAGATTAAAGTTTTGCAACCTTTAGCTCCTGCTTTTAAAGCTCTTTGAATCGCAACTTTTTGTACTCTTCTGAAAGAAGCTCTGTTTTCTAATTGGTAAGCGATGTTTTGCGCTACTAATAACGCATCTTTTTCTGGACGTTTGATTTCAACAACATTTAAAAATACTTGTTTATTAGTTAATTTTTGTAGTTGTTCAACTACAGCTTTTTTAGTTTCTGCGTTTCTACCGATAACCATACCTGGTTTTGCAGTATTAACAGTAACAAAAACTCGTTTTTTACTTCTTTGAATCTCAATTTTTGAAACACTTGCATTTTTATAAAGATCGTAGAGTAATTCACGAATTTTAATATCTTCATGTAAAAGATCAGCTACTTCATTTTTATCGGCATACCATCTTGATTCCCAATCACGGATGATACCAATACGTTGTCCGACTGGATTTACTTTTTGTCCCATAAAATTCTCCTTACTCCCTTTCTGCCACAGTTACATAGATATGGCTAGTTCTTTTAAAGATTGAAAATGCTCTACCTTGTGCATGTGGTTGCATTCTTTTTAATGTTTTACCTTCACCTACGTAAATTTCTTTGACGTATAGTTTAGCTTGGTCTAATTGATAGTTATGTTCTGCATTCGCAACAGCTGACTTTAATACTTTTTCAACTGCCTTTGATGCGCCTCTTTGAGTATTTCTTAGAGTTGCATAAGCATCGCCTACGCTTTTTCCTCTAATCAAATCAACAACTAATCTTACCTTACGAGGTGAAATTCTCACTGTTTTAGCAATAGCTTTTGCTTCCATGATTATTTACCTCCCTTTGTTGCTTTTTTATCGACGTGTCCGCGATAAGATCTAGTAGGAGCGAACTCGCCTAATTTATGACCTACCATGTCTTCGGTAATATATACAGGTACATGAACCTTACCATTATGTACACCGATTGTTAAGCCAACAAAATTAGGGAAGATTGTTGAACGTCTTGACCAAGTTTGAATAACTTTTTTTGAATTTGTTTCATTTGCTTTTTCTACTTTTTTCATTAAGTGATCATCACAAAATGGACCTTTTTTAATTGAACGTGACATTTAGAGTTCCTCCTTCCTATTTATTTCTGCGTCTAACAATTAATTTACTGCTAGCCTTATTTTTATTTCTTGTGATCTTACCAAGTGCAACTTTACCCCAAGGAGTAAGTGGAGACTTGTGACCAACTGGTTGTTTACCTTCACCACCACCATGAGGATGGTCTACTGGGTTCATAACTGAACCTCTAACGGTTGGTTTAACACCCATATGTCTTTTTCTACCAGCTTTACCAATGTTTACCAATGAATAATATTCATTTCCAACTTCACCGATAGTGGCGCGACATTTACCTAAGATTCTTCTAACTTCACCAGATTTTAATCTGATTAAGACGTATTTTTCTTCTCTACCTAAGATTTGAGCACTTGTTCCAGCAGCTCTAATAAGCTGTCCGCCTTTTCCAGGATATAATTCGATATTATGAATAACTGTACCAACAGGAATATCCATAATTTCTTTTGCGTTACCGATTACGATATCCGCATCTTTACCTGATTCAACAGTCATTCCCACTTCTAAACCTTTAGGTGCAATTATATAACGCTTTTCTCCATCGACATAATTAATTAGGGCGATGTTAGCTGTTCTATTTGGATCGTACTCAATTGAGGCAACTCTACCAACAATTCCATCTTTATTTCTTTTGAAATCGATGATTCTGTACTTTCTTTTTGCTCCTCCAGCTTGATGGCGGACTGTGATTTTCCCTTGATTATTTCTACCACCGTTTTTCTTTAATGTGGTAATTAGGGATTTTTCTGGCTTTGCAGCTGTGATTTCATTGTAATCCAGCTTGGTCATGTTACGCAAACCATTAGTTTGTGGTTTATACTTAATAATAGCCATTATTTAATTCCTCCCATTACGCTGTGTAAATATCAATCTTATGGCCTTCAGCTAAGGTAACTACGGCTTTTGTAACTGCTGCAGTATATCCAGAGTATTGACCTACTCTTTTTGCTTTAGGGCGCATATTCATGATGTTTACCTTTTCTACTTTTACTTTAAAGAGTTCTTCGATAGCCTCTTTAATTTGAATTTTATTAGCTCTTCTATCAACTTCAAAAGTGTATTTTCTTGATTCAGACAATTTGGTTGATTTTTCGGTAACGATAGGACGTTTTACGATATCATATTTATCCATATTATTTCAAAACCTCCTCAAGTCTTTCTAGAGCTTCTTTTGTAAATACTAATTTATTAGCATTTAAAATATCATAAACACTAACATGATTAAATAATACAACTTGTACATTTGGTAAGTTTCTTGTAGCTGTACTAAGTAATTCTTGGTACTCTGCTAAAACCACCATAATTTTTCCTTCAACTTTTAAATTTTCTAAAACGGTAACCATTTCTTTAGTTCTATGTGATGCTAAAGAAATTGAATCTACCACTATTAAATCTTCTCCTCTTAACTTTTCTGATAAAGCTACCTTTAAAGCTAAGCGACGAACTTTTCTATTAACCTTATATGAATAATCTCTTGGGCCTGGTCCGAAAACCACTCCACCACCAACGAATTGTGGTGATCTGATTGAACCTTGACGTGCATGTCCTGTTCCTTTTTGACGATATGGTTTTCTTCCACCGCCATTAACCGCTGATCTGTTTTTAGTCATAACAGTTCCTTGGCGCATCGCTGCTCTTTGTTGTTTTACAACATCATAGATAACTTGATTATTGTTTTCTACAGCGAAGATTTCATCTTTTAGATTAAGACTTCCAATTGATTCACCTTGTTGATTTAACATTGCTAATTTAGGCATAGCTCTTCCTCCTTCCGAATAATAATATTATTAATTAGATTTTTTAAATGCGTGTTTTACGATAACTAATGATTTGTTTGGACCTGGAACATTTCCTTTAATTAACATAATGTTCTTATCAACGTCTGAACGAACCACAACTAAGTTTTGAATGGTAACGCGATCATGCCCCATTCTACCTGGCATGTTTTTACCTTTTCTGATTCTATTAGGCGCAATAACACCCATTGAACCAACACCGCGGTGATATTTTGAACCGTGTGCCATAGGCCCTGTATGTTGGTTGTGACGCTTGATCACACCTTGATAGCCTTTTCCTTTTGATGTTCCTGTAACGTCTACATAATCACCAGCGGTAAATATATTGCATTTTACCTCTTGGCCAACTTCATACTCTTCCATTCCTTGAAGACGTATTTCCTTGATGTAGCGCTTAGGTGTTGTTTTTGCTTTTTCAAAATGTCCAGTCAATGGTTTGTTTACGATATTAGCTCTTTTTTCCATAAAACCTAATTGAACTGAATTGTATCCATCTGTTTCAACGGTTTTCTTTTGCAATACAACATTCGGTTCCACCGAAATTACTGTGACAGGAATCATTTTTCCGTTTTCGTCAAATACTTGAGTCATTCCTACTTTTCTTCCTAAGATACCTTTTGCCATGAGTACACCTCCTATTTAATATTTTCTTACTTCAAGACGATATCTACACCTGATGGTAAATCCAAGTGCATTAAAGATTCAATTGTTTTTGGCGATGGGTTCACGATATCAATTAATCTTTTGTGAGTTCTTCTTTCGAACTGTTCACGTGAATCCTTGTTGACATGTGGACTTCTTAAAATTGTGAAAATTTCTTTTTCAGTTGGTAATGGGATTGGCCCACTAACCTTAGCCCCTGTCTTCTTCGCTGTGTCAATGATTCTTTTTGCTGATTGATCTAATAATCTGTGATCATAAGATTTCAATCTAATTCTAATAACTTGATTTGTTGCCATAAAAGCTCCTCCTTTGCATATAATTTAGCTTATATACAGGCTCATTGTAAATTCCCTGACCTCTAAACAAAACCATAAACAACGGCTATGTGTGTGTCAGCAACCTCACAAATCTCTGCCTTCCTATTTTCCATAGGCTTTAATATGATATCAAATTTTATTTCTTAATGCAAGGATTTTTTTCCGGAAATAGGGATTTTTTTATTATTTATCTATTAATAAGTCAAATAATCGATTTTTTTCAATAAAAAAAGTGAAGATTTCTCTTCACTCTTTAAAAACTAAAATTATAGACTTACAATGTTAGTTGCTTGAGGGCCTTTTTGTCCTTCAGTGATTTCGAAACTTACAGCTTCGCCTTCTTCTAAAGTCTTGTATCCATCTTTTTGAATTTGAGAGAAATGTGCAAACACATCTTTACCGTCTTCATCTGTGATGAACCCAAAGCCTTTTTCAGCATTGAACCATTTTACTTTACCAGTCATTCTTGTTACCTCCTTATTTTATTTCACTTCTAAACTGCTTAATTATTGAGGTAACGCAAATCCTAATAAATAACATTTCCTAAGTGCTAATACCATAATACACTATTTAAAAAATAAATCAAGAAAAATCGCTTTAAAATGCAATATATTTTGCAATTATATCTAAAGTTGCTATTTTATTGGCTTTTAAGTAGCTTACAATCTGTTTGTCAAAATCAGAATGACTAACTACAGTAAAGAATTTAGAAAAAATGTCTATTAGATTATCAAGGTTATCATTTTCTTCAATCAAGGCTATCCCTATAAATCTCAATAACAAGTAGATGCCTATAATTGCTATAAATTGATCGGTTTTTACCATATTCTTTTGATAAGGAAACTGTCGAAAATATATTTCATTTACTAACATTTTCTCAAAGAGAACTTCTTGATTAGGGAATGTACTTTCGAAAATCCTAAGTTTTTCTTTATATACGCTAACCTTTGAGTTCTGATAAACTTTATTAGCTTTTTCAATAAGTTCGTAAACTCTGGGAAATTTTCCTTCAAAAGTATTGAATATTCCCGATAAAGTATTAAGTACTATCTCTAAATCATCTTTTTTAGGAAATGAACTATCTTTTGGTAAAGCTAAATATTCTCCTAGATTAATTAGTCTTTCTCTTAGAGATAGACTTCTATTACTCATTAATCTAAATATGTTTTCTCTATCCAATTTATAGTTATCTTTTTCAGCTTCACTAGGTAAATTTTGTGGTTTAGACATTAAAAAATTGGTTTTAAATGAAGAAAAACTCACTGGCTCTGAAGAAGAAAATAATAATTCTAAGGTTCTTTCACAAGAATTAGCACAAGAGGCTTCGTATAAATAATCAATTCTTGGACCCCTGGGATAGTACCTACAAACCCAAGGTAAGACCTCTTCTCCACATTTTTCATGCAATAAACAATAACCATCAGCTTTATGTAACGGACAATCTCCATCTTGAGTATGAACAATTTCTGCGTACCGATCTTTTGAGGGATTAATTAATGGTCTAAAGGTTCGGTCAATTTTGTCTTTCAACTTTTTATTGCAATTCAATCCATGTAACAAAAAATACTGTTGCATTGAAATATTAACTTTCCAATCAACACAACAGCTATCACGACATTCTCCACCCTTACAGGAAAAATCTTTATAGTAATCGGGAACTAAGAAATCTTTAAATATTTGTTCTCTCTTAAAAAGGTTTGATTTTGTTGCCAATATTTCATCTCCTAAAAAATATAAATTATCTAAGAAAATATTATAGCACTACCAGCAAACTTTTGAAAAGAGATTTTTCACTTGCGTTAATTATTGGGTTTAACCCAATAACTGGATCCGTCCTTTTCACGATCTATTAGTTGATAATCGACTAAATATCGTCTAATCATTACATAGTCCTGATGTACTTCTTTTAAAATCGAATTCACTTCTTTTTCTGTATATGTTCTATCTTTTGAAAATAAGGTAATTATCCAAAGCAAACACAAATATTTTTGTTTTTGCTTTTTTGGAAAGCGTACTAAATTAAGTTTTTTACTGTCACTAAAATATTTTTCTAAAACTGACTGTTTTTCTAACTCGTTATAGTCAAACATACTTTACCTCTTCTATTTACAAATAAGTGATATTGTTATCAGCGGCTTTTAATAATCTATTCATTATCGCTTCGCTGAATTTCTTATCTTCAAAACTAATTGAATAAATATAGTCAACATTTAAACTATCCATTTTTCTTAGCGCAGCAAATAAATTAGCGGCTATTTCTTCTTCATTAGTACTTTTACCTATAGGAAAAACATATGGGGTGTCAAATAAACCAATAATATCATTTGTCGCAATTACTCCGACTTTCATATTTTCCAATGAATTAATCTGGATGTTAATATAATCAATTACTTTTTTCTCTTTACCTGATACAATCTCTAGAATTGCTTTTGGCGCATAGTGTTTATATTTCATGCCTGGAGCCTTAGGGATATCTTGTTGTAATATATCAGTAGAGATAATGACTTCACCAACGACTTTTTCAATCATAGCTTTGGTTATCATTCCCGGCCTTAAGATAATAGGGACTTCTTTGGTAACATCCAAGACTGTTGACTCAAGTCCCACTTCAGTTTTTCCTCCATCAATAATAATATCTACTTTTTGATTAAAATCTTCATAAACATGTTCAAACAATGTAGCTGATGGTTTTCCGCTAATATTAGCACTCGGCGCGACTATTGGAACTGAAGCAATTCGAATAATTTCTTGGGCAATATGACTGCTTGGAAATCTTATCCCTACAGATTCTAGACCGCCAGTTATGACTTTGGGAACTTGATCCTTTTTTTCTAGAACTAATGTAAGTGGTCCTGGCCAAAAAGCTTTGATAAGTTTTTTGACATATGTTTGATGGTTTTTTGTATATAAATCTAAATCTTTAACATCAGCAATATGCATAATTAAGGGGTTGTCACTAGGCCTGCCTTTAATTTTATATATGTTTGCTATACCAGATAAATTAAGAGCTGATGCGCCAACACCATAAACGGTTTCTGTAGGAAACACGATGTTTTTACCCGAAAGGATAGTATTTCTAATATCTTCTCGAACATTCTTTAGTTGTAAGTCACTCGCATGATAAATTCTGGTATATATCATATTCATTACCCCTTAATCTATTATACTCTTATTTAAGTCTATCGTAAATTTATGCAAAAAGATTTTTTTACTTTATAACCGCTTGAACTCAGCATCTAAAACCACTCAATAATAATTGCTAGCTTCAATTGTCTTTACAGGATCTACATCTATACCAAAAAAATCTCCTTTAAAGAATTTCAATGGATTTTAATTGGCCATTAAGTAAATTCTATTAAGCCGACAGGTTTTGCTTTTACAACCGTTAAGCACCTATTCCCCGAATAAAAATCTGTTTACACTTGTCTCTATTTAAGAGTTAAAATCGCCTAGTAAAAGATAATATTCACATTTTAATCTTTGATATCGAGAATACTTTTTCTCATTTGCATATATTCATCTTCACTAATCAATTTATCATCTAGAAGCTTCTTGGCTTCAATGAGTTGTTCTTCCTTAGAATCATCAAAGTCGCTCTTAACTCCTTTGATTTCAGAAATAACCTTTTTCATTGATGGCGTAATTGCTGGAATAACAGTATCTGATGTTTTAGAAATGGCTTTCTTCATATCATCTCCTGCATAGTCTATAACTTCAGACTGTAAACCAGCACGAAACTTTGCTAGTTGAGGATTATATCCCGAAATTATAATTGACAAGGAAAAAAGTGCTATGAACATACCGGGAGCAAATAATGCAAAATTAGGCTTCCAAGCAAAATCATCCCAACTTCTATCACGAAAAACTGTACTACCTAATATTATCAAGATTAAAGCTAAAGCTAATTGACAAAAGCCCCATATTTTTAGTTTTGTCGATTTTTTCATTTAATTACTCCTAATATATACATGTAAGACAATTTACATGTTAATTTTTTGTTTTAAAGTAATTGTCTACTATAATAAACTTATGATGATATCACAGACTAGTTTACCTTCTCCTTACAGCTTTTTGACTGGTTAAAAAAGGATATAGCTGTGA
>JBAYQC010000011.1:0-19995 GCA_041677365.1 Candidatus Izemoplasmatales bacterium
AAGAAACTGATATTCTTAGTTTACTTCCTTGGAATTATAAAGATAAATCTTAATAAACTAAACTCTGATTTCAATATCAGGGTTTTTCTTTTGTCAAGGTACTTACTGTTTGACGCTTACTTTGTTAGGATTTAATATCTAGAAGATCAAAAAAATAGTTGACAAAAACAAGTTATATGTTAAACTTTAATTGTAATGCAAACGTTTGCATTGAATTGTATAAAAACAATATAAAATATACTGTATATAAGGGTAATATAAACGCAAACGATAACATGGAGGTAAAAATGGTAAGCATTAAAGAGGTAGCTAAGGCTGCGGGAGTTTCAACTTCAACTGTATCTAGAGTAATAAATAATAGTCCCTCGATATCCCAAAACACTAAAGATAAAGTATGGGTAGAAATTAAAAGATTAAACTACAGCCCAAACAACATCGCTAAAGCTTTGATTACAAATAAATCTTATACAATAACCTTACTAGTTGATGTTGATGATGAAAAATCATTTCAAAATCCTTTTTTCTATGAAGTCATTCATGGTATTGAAAAATACTGTCAAGAAAAAGAGTTTAGTCTAATTGTTGCTAATGTAAATACGAAGATGAGAAAGCAAGACATGATTTCTTGGTTAGTGAAAAGTAAAAGAACTGAAGGGATTGTTTTACCTGTATCGATATTAAATAGAGCTTTAATAAAAGAACTAAAGGATATGGGAGTCCCCTTTGTTGCTGTTGGGGAAGTAGATAGTATTAGAGATAATGTTAGTTGGGTTGATATCGATAACAAAAAGGGTACTGAAAAAGCTGTGTTTTTTCTTCATGACCAAGGGTATAAGGATATTGTTTTTATTGGTTATGATAAGGATAAAGACTTTAGTAATAGAAGAGTTGAAGGTTATAAGAGTGCTATTAATAAGTTAGGGTTAAGTATTGATGATTCAAGAATAATCACCTGTACTAATAGTAAAGAGCAAGGTTACAAAGTTATGGAGAATATGATTTCCAATAATAAAACTCCTGACGCTGTTATCTGTGGTAATGATTCCTTAAGTGTCGGCGTTATAAAAGCGATTAGTGATCACGGATTAAAGATTCCAGAAGACATTGGAATTATCAGTTTTGACAGTCGACAAATTGCCAGTTTAATGTATCCCGAAGTAACCACAGTTGATGTCGATGTCTTTGAAATGGGATATCAAAGTGCCAAAATGCTTTTTCAGTTAATTGATAATAATAATTTAACTGATCAAGGACTTTTAATCTCTACAAAAATAATCGAAAGAGAAACAACAAAATAAACTAAAAAAATTGTCTTAAATACGAAAGGAGTGAATTGTCATCTTTGACTATTCAATATATAGATGAAGAAAATTATAGCTAGACATTATGAGTCTAAAGAATATATCTATCCAATAGCTATTAATAAGATACATGTTAAGTTAGAAGTTATTTCTGGGAAAGTAAATAACGTGAAAATCAAATTTTGGAAACGATTTGCTGAAGATAAAATCGCTTCAGTCACAATGGAAAACTTTTCTTATGATTCTAATAGCCCCTATTATGAGGCCGTGATTGAAAATCATGAACAGTCCCGTTATCTTCACTATTACTTTGTTTTAGAGACAGACAATTCAAACCTTTATTTATCAAGGGATGGATTAAACAGTCAAATACCTACACGATTTTTTGAGTTTCAATATGTTAATAAATCAGATGTAATTGAAACACCCGAATGGATAAAAGGGAGAATTGGTTATCAAATATTCGTAGATCGCTTTAATCGAGTTTATGTTGATGAAAAAGGTATGGATCTCCTAGATTGGGATAGTGAGCCTACAAGAGAAAATATTTTTGGCGGAAATTTAAGAGGTGTAACCGCAAAACTTGATTACTTAAAAAATCTTGGTATATCCTTAATTGTTTTTATGCCGATATTCAGTGCAACTTCTAATCATAAATATGATACATTAGATTATTTTAAAATCGACTCTAACTATGGTAGCAATACTGATTTCAAAGAATTGGTAGATAAAGCTCATAGTTTAGACATAAAGATTGTTCTTGATGGAGTATTTAATCATATGGGTTATTATTCAAAAGAATTCCAAGATGCATTAATGAATGGTAAGAATTCTAAGTATTATTCTTGGTTTAACTTTAATAGTGAGGATCTATCTAATTACTTGGCTGTAGGTGATTACAAATGGATGCCTAAACTTAATTATGAATCAGAAGATTTGTGTGACCATGTCATAAAAATCGGTAAATATTGGATAGAAAACTATAATATCGATGGCTGGCGGTTGGATGTTTTTGATGAAGTAGAGGAGAGATTTCGCAACCGGTTTTCTTCTGAGATTAAGAGGGGTAATAAAGAAACGTTTTTAATATCAGAAACTTGGCATGATGGTTATGAACTTCTAGCTTCTCATCAGGTACATTCGGTTATGAATTATCTTCTTAGAAATGACATCATCGATTATTTTATTGATCAAAATATCAGTTCGAGTGATTTTATCAATAAATTAAATTGGTTGAAATTTAGATATCCAAAACCACTTCAATCAGCAATGTATAATCTGCTTGGTAGTCATGATACTATTCGGATAGCAACAAGAAGCAAAAATAACCCCCATAGATTGATGTTAGCTTATGCTTTTTTATTCTTTTCAGCTGGGCTACCTGTAATCTATTATGGAGATGAAGTAGGTATGACAGGAGAAGTGGATCCTGGTTGTCGAAAATCTATGGAATGGGATAAGGTTGGTAATGATTTTTATAGAGAAATAAAGAAGTTAATTGAAATAAGAAACAATAATGAAACTATTAAATTTGGAGATATAAAATATTTAAGGATAAATGATTTGATTGGTTTTGTTAGAAACTATAAAAATAAGAAGATCTTGATTTTGTTTAATACTCTAGATATAGATAAGGAAGTTTCTTTAGAAGAGTTTCAAGTAGATAACAAGCATTTAGTAGAAAAACACAGTTACTCGATAATTGAAATCTAAGAAGCATCTAACTATTATGAAAAGAGTTTAAAGGATATAGAATTGATAATTCTTAAATAGGAGGGAAAAAATGAAAAGAAAATCAATTGTTTTAGCTTTATTATTATTTTTAGCATTAGCCTTTATTGGTTGTAATAAAGAAAATGAAGAAGTTACAATCGAATTTTGGCATAACTACTCAGCATCAGATGGTCAGATTACTGTTTTAGAATCACTAATTGCTGAATTTGAGGATGATAATCCAAACATTGAAGTTAACCATGTTTATATGGAATGGTCAGCTTTAAAAAACTCAGTTACATTAGGAGCTGACACTGGTGTATTACCAGATGTATTAAGAGGAGACATCGCTTTTGTTCCTCAGTTTCAAAGCCTTAATGTGTTGTTAGAGATGAGTGATTTTGATGATTATGAAACTCAAGCTGCAAAGGTTTTAGAATCAGCTAATAGTTCAAATATTATGGGGACTGACTATTATGGAATAGCCGCTAACACAAATACAAAAATCTTATTCTATAATGAAGATTTGTTAGAAGCAGCTGATGTTGATGTACCTACTACTTTGGATGAATTATGGACTGCAGTAGCAGAACTTAAGTCAGCTTCAGTAATTGGTATGGTAGAACCATGGACTGGAATATGGAATGTAGGACCATATATTTGGAGTGAAGGTGGAGAAGTTTTATCTCCTGATAACTCTACAGCAGAAGGTTATATTAACTCCCAAACAGTTGTTGATGTAATTCAAACTCTTGCTGACCTATATCAAGCAGATCAACTTGCTGGACCATCTATGGATCCAGGTGCTACAGGAGATACTGATGGTTGGGCTTCAGAATTATACGCTTTTGAGTTAGATGGACCATGGAGAGCTACTTCAAATGAAGCAGCTAGCATTAATTATGGAGCAATTCCACTTCCTGAAGGTAGTGAAGGATCAATTAGTGTATTAGGTGGAGAAAACTTTATGCAGTTTAAGAATTCTTCTACAGAAGAACAAGAAGCAGCTTGGGAGTTTGTTAAATTTATGACAAGCGAATATGCTCAAGTTGAAATGGCAAAGGTTGGACAAATGCCAGTGAATTTAGCAGCTTTAGAAAACGCTGATGCAATTGAAGCAATGCCTTTGTTACCTGTCTTCCAAGATGCTTTACTAACAGCACGAGCTAGACCAGTTATTCCTGAGTGGTCTCAAGTTGAAGACATTATCGCAACAAAAGTTGCTGAAGCAATTACTGGAACTAAAACAGTTCAAGCAGCTTTAGATGAAGCAGCAGAAGCTATCGATGCATTACTAGATGAGTAATAATTCTTTAGGATTCTAACACTCAAATATTTAGCAAGGGGTTGGTAATTTGAACCAGACCATAAAAATTCATAGAAAGACGAAATTTAATAAGATAGATTGGCGAATTTGGGTTATTTTTATACCTCCAATGTTGTTTGTTTTACTATTTACAATCTATCCGATTCTGAAAATGTTTATCATGAGCTTTTTTGATTGGAATATAGGTTTCCAACAATCTTCTCCTTATATTGGTTTGAAGAATTATATTGATGTTCTTACTGACCCCATTGCTAAAAGAGCTATAGTAAATACCTTTGTTTATGCTATAGTCACAGTTCCGTTACAAATGATTATTGGGCTTGCGGTTGCCTTACTAATAAATGGCATCAAAAAGTTAGGAATGCTATTTCGTTTAGGATATTATCTTCCGGTAATTACTTCTTGGGTAGTAGTGGCTTTGCTGTTTAGGTATATTTTTGCTAATACTGGTTTAATGAACTATTTTTTGGTTGATGTATTAAAAATTATTGATGAGCCTGTATTTTGGTTATCCTCAAGATGGTCAGCTTTAGGAAGCGCTATGTTACTTGGTATATGGAAGGGAATAGGTTGGAATATGATCATTTTCCTTGCTGCCTTACAAGCCGTTCCTAAAAACTTATATGAAGCTGCTGACATTGATGGTGCAAGTAGAAGACAAAAATTCCTTTTTATAACAATTCCTTCAATTAAGGGAACTATTACTTTTGCCCTTGTTATGCTAGCTATAGGTGCTTTTAACACCTATACACCTATTGCAATTTTAACCGGAGGAAATCCAATGCATCAAACTGAAGTTGTTTTAACCTGGATGTATTTTCAAACTTTTGATGCTTTAAACATGGGTTATTCAGCCGCTTTGAGTATGATTGTAACAGCAATAATTATGATTATTACTGTTTTGATATTTGGACTAACCAAGGGAAAGAAGGTGGCTAAATAATGAAAACGAAGAATTATCGTCTTCGCTTGCTGTTATTTGAAATCTTCAAGTACACAGCGGTGATTATCGGTTTACTTATCATGATTATACCGATGTATTATATGATTATATCTGCACTAAAAGATAATGCTACTACTTTTATTTATCCACCAAATCTATTTCCTGAAATTGGAATTCTAGATTTCAGAAATTTCAAGTATATTTTAGATAATGTAATTTTCTTTAGATATCTATGGAATACATTGCTTGTTGCATTTATCAGTGTGTTTTTGTCTGCAGTACTTTCATCATTACTTGCTTATTCTTTAGCCAGACTAAAAATACCTGGGAGAAAAATTATTTTCGCAGTGATTATTTCAATTATGTTGGTTCCGGGATTGGCGTTAATTGTACCGCAGTTTGAACTGGCTAGTTGGTTCAAACTGACTAACAAACTTTCAGGAGTAATTCTGTTCTATACCGCATGGACCATACCTTTTTCTACATTCTTATTAAAAGGTTATATTGAAGACAATATTTCTACTGAGTTAGATGAATCGATCTACATGGATGGAGGTAGTGTCTTTACAGTGTATAGACATATTATTATACCTTTAGCATCACCATCAATTGCAGCAGTTAGCATATTGAATTTCTTGTTTCCGTTTGAAGAGTTAGGTTGGTCACAAGCTATACTTAAATCTGATGAAATTAGAACTCTACCTGTAGCAATCAGTATGTTTTTTAGAGCTCATTCACAAACAGACTGGGGCTATGTCTTTGCGATGACCACCATGGCGATGATTCCAGTAATAATATTCTATTTATTATTGCAGAAGTATTTTGTTTCTGGATTGTCATCTGGTTCGATCAAAGGGTAATAATCTTAAGTTAAAATATATAGTTTAATTATTTAATATAGAAAATCTAACAGAACATATTTCTAATGTGAGTTTTGTGTTCAGTTATTTTCCTACCTAAAGCCTTGTATATTCAAGGCTTTTTCTTTAAGTTGATAAAACATTTATTGAATAAGTCATTAAGGTTAAAAAGTTGAAGGAATTTTCTCAAGTTGTTTGATATCATTAAGAACAACTAATTTTCATTTTTTAACGTTTAAGCAATATAACAAACCATTTTGCAGTTTTCTATTATAGTAAAACGCTTACTTAATCGTTATAATAAAAATATACTTATCAAAAGGAGTGATTTTATGCTGGAAAATCGACAAACAATCAAAAAATTTATCTTAAGCCTATTAGTAGTTTTAATTGGTTTTGGCTTAGTTGCTTGCAACAACGACTCAACAACCGAAAATACAACTCAAAGTCAAATAACTCATACGACTACTGAACCTGAGGAGTTAAGTGAAAATACAAAAATTCAACTTTATAATGGACCTGAAATTCTTTCATCTTCAGAATTGGTAAACATTTCTGTAGAAGAAAGAGATGTTTTTGTTTATGAAACTAGAGTTAATCATGGAAGAACCTTTACCTTCACTGCTTCAGAGAATAAGGTTCCTTTAGCTATTTTCGATTTTGAAGGTGTGGTTAACGTAAAGATAGAAGTAAATACCGAAGCAGAAATAACTGAAGCTGTTGTTAGACCGCTCGCTTATGGGATTGAGCCTGTGATTGAAGGTAACACAATAAGTTTTGCTTTAGAGTATCCAACAGCTTACACAGTTGAATATAACAACGATCCAAAAACTGCTGTTCATTTATTTACAAATACAATTGAAGACGAAACATATGATCCTAATAATTTACCTGAAGATGTTATTTATATTGGTCCAGGAGTTTACAAAGCGGATACAATTCCAGTTTTATCTAATCAAACGGTTTACATTGCTGGTGGAGCAGTAGTATATGGAAATATTCGTACAGAAAACATGGAAAATATCACCATTAAAGGTAGAGGCATTATCTCTGGAGAGATTTATCCAAGAACTCAGGCCTCTCAATATGTAATTCCAATTGAACTCAGAAGGTCAAATAATATTACAATCGAAGGTATAACCTTCTTAGATCCAGCCGGTTGGGCAATGGCAATCTATTTTTCTAGTGATATTCAGATAAAAAATGTAAATATCATTACTGCTAGAGCTAACGGTGATGGTATCAGCGTTCAATCTAGCGAGGATGTTGAAGTCAGAAATTCTTTCTTAAGAACTTGGGATGATGCTTTAGTTGTTAAAAATTATGATTTAGGTACCACTAATAATATTTTGTTTGATAACATTCAAATATGGACTGATTTAGCTCAGTCCATGGAAATTGGTTATGAAACATATGGTGATACCATCAGCAATGTTTCATTTAGAAATATTACCGTTCTCCATAATTTCCATAAACCGGTTTTAAGTATTCATAACGGTGATCAAGCAAATATCACCAATGTTTTATTCCAAAACATAACTGTAGAAGATGCGCAGATGATTGGTGATAATGCTGTTGATAATAGTGATGATTACTTGATTGAATTCTTTACTAGATATAATCAAGTATGGTCAAGAAGTTCAGATGTAAGAGGTAAGATTAATGGTGTTACAATCGATAACTTAAAAGTTATTGATGGTAAAGAAGATTTTGTTTCATTAATTCATGGGTTTGGAACTAATAATTTAACCCAAAATATTCAAATAAAGAATGTATCGATTTTCGGTGATTTAGTTGAAAATGCTGAAGATTTAAATCTTACAGCAAATGAATATGTTCAAAATTTAACCTTTAGCAATGATAAAGATGTAACTGGAGCTAGCCTTTATACTCCATATGTATTTGAACAACCAGCTGAAGACAATAAAGAAATAACCGTATTTGAGAATATCTCTCAAGAAGGTTATTTGGTACCAGAGTTTGCTCGAGCAGAAGCAATCAGCTCATACATGGGTAATAAAGTAGATGCTGATTTTACTGCAGAAACCACTAGAGGAACAGAAATATTAGTCTATGATGATGGCAGTGGTTATTATGATGTTTTGGGTAATGAATCAGCTTATGCGATTGATTCCGATGAACAAACAATGTGGAGAAGCGAAGCTTTTCCAGAAGACCCAAATCTTTATTATGCACTATCATTAGATTTTTCTGGAGTTTATTCGATAGGAACTATTCGTTTATTCGGTAATATGGCTTCTGAGATTTATCAGGAACAAAATATTGCTGTTTATGGAATTCGTTCAACTTCAACTACAAATACTTATGTAAAACTTTTAAGTACCAATAGTTATCAGTTTTCTCCAGCTTCAGGAAATGTAGTTGATATAAAAATACGTTCTGGAGAATTTAAAGCGATTCAACTTAGATTCTATTCTTCTGATTTACCTCAAGTAGCTGATTACGCTTTTCTCTCAGAAGTTGAATTCTATCCTGCTAGTCTATCATTCTCTAAACCAGTATATTCAACAACTCACGAAGATGTTTATCAAAACTCTTATGCAGTAGATGGTAATCCTTTAACTTATTATGAAGCACAAAAAGGTGTATTTCCTGCAGAAATAACTGTTGATTTAATGTTAGCTTATGATGTTAAGTATATAAGTTTATACTTGCCACCTAAATGGGAAGATAGAACTCAAGAAATCGAAGTGTTAATAAGCACTGATGGAAGTAATTTCACAACGATAGTAGCGAGAACGGAATATGACTTCTTAACTTCTGAATCTAACGTTATCGACATTATATTAGAAAATTCTGTAACTGCTCAATACGTTAAGTTTGTTATTTATTCAAATTCAACCGGTTATGGAGCACAAATTTCTGAGATTAGTATTTTTGAATAAAAAAATATAAATATAAAATATAGGAGGAAAATATGAAAATTAGTAAAAAAATCCTGAGTTTCTTATTTATAGCTATTTTTGCAGTTGTGTTAGTAGCTTGTAATAACGATACTCAAAGTTCTACAACTGATTCTACAACCCAAAGTACAACTGAGTCTACGACTGGAAGTACTACCGGTTCAACAACTCAGACTACGACTGAAAGTTCAACCTCAACAACTACTGAATCTACAACAGAGGTCCAAACTCCTCTATATGAAACAGTAACAGATGTTTACATTCACTTAAACAGAGAAATGGCGATGGTTGAAGACTTGGAAGTTAAAGCTTTCGGTAAAGATTTAACTGATGAATACCCGACTGAAAATGACGTATTCTTTGATTTTTCTGAAACAGATGCATATGGTATCTACGCTGTGATTGCTTTTGATGAGTTAGTAGTTGAAAGATCAACTTTAGGATTTGTTATTCAAACCGCAGATGGACAAGCTGTTCACTCACAAGTTGAAAGTGTTGACTTTGCTAATCAAGACAACGCTGGTGTAATTCATGTCTATGTAGATGAAATCAATGATGTAGTAGCTTATGAAGAAATTGAGGATGCAGAATTAATAACCTTAGAAATTGGTTATATCTCTCATTTTCAACCTCAAGCTCCACAATTAATCACCAGAGAAACCTTTGATGATTTCACTAGAAGTGTAATTGAAAGTACTGGAGTTAGTTTTACTGGAGAAGTAGCTTTAAGCGACAGAGTTAAACACTTGGTTGTCGATTATACTGATACTCTTGGTATAACTCCTGATGACGCAATTTATAAAGCTGCTAGTGGTGCTAATACTCAAGGAAGTTATCTTTATTTAGCGCTAGTGATGAAAGGCTCTAACGGAGCTTCAATTGATGATTTGAAAGTAGCGTTTAGATTAGATGATAATCACGAACTTATTATCCGTGATTTCACTGATTTAGTTGACCCTGATTATCAAGCTTTACCAGAACTATCAACCGATTATCAAGTATACTTAATTGATATCGCTAACTCTTTAGACGGTTTAACCTTTACTGGGAAAACTGGACATACTGATGTAGCAGCTGGTGGTTCAATCGTTGGATTCCATTTAATGGCTGATGGCGTTGGTAGTGGTAAATTAGAGATTGAAGAAGTCTATTACACTGGAGATGCAGTTTCTACAGGTTATTCTGATACTTTTGATTTCCTAATTGACGATTTCCAAAAAGCAACAGTAGCGACAGCTTTAACTGATGTTTACTGGTGTGGTTCTGTTGGTTATCTTGTAGATAAGTGGTTGATAATGGATGCCTCTAGTGCTGAAGCAACTTACCAAGATGAATCAACTCCAATCAACGATTTAGAAAATATTGAAATCACTTTAAGAAGTTCAGTTGAAGGCGATATTTATGTTACTCCAATCTTTAATGATGGTAGTATTACCTTAGGGACAGAAGTTTTATTATCAACTTTACTTGATGATGAAGGCAATGCTTTAGGAAACATTACTACTGCCTTTACAACTAAAAGAATTAACTTAGAAAATAATTCATGGGCTAATACTTTAACTGGACTTAAATTTAGACTTGCAAGTAATGTAGTCACAATTGATAAAATCGAATATTTAACAATTACTGAAGGCGCTGATCCAGTTTATCCAGAAATCAGTGCAGAAGATGTTGTTGTATTTGATGATTTCGAAAGAGATGAAGTTGGCGCAACAACTGTTTATGACGCTAATAACCCAATTGCTTTAGCTAACGATTTATACTATATTATCACTTATAGCGATGCAGTTACTAAGGGCCAATTATATATTGAAAATGGTGCTGTAGTATTTGATAATACTGTTGATGAAGGATATATTAACTTTGTTGAAGCGTCACTAAATGGTAATTTAGGAACACATAAATATTTAGTATTTAGATTAAAAACTGACCAAGGCGGAAGTTTAGATCACTTTAGAATTCAAACGGGAACTGATGCAGTTACTTGGGCAAGTGAATTCTATGCAGCGCCAGGAATGTTATCCGTTGACTCACCATACTTAACCAATGACGGATTCATGTACATGGTTGTTGATTTAGAATTAAGCGGACTATTAACATCATTTGAAGAATTGACACTTTATTATTCTGACGCTGGTAGATTGATTATCGATAGCATTTTCTTTGCTAATGATTCTGTCAAAGAGTTAGATTTAGATAATAAGAATGAAGTTGATGAATTTGATGGTGTAGAAATTATTTCAGCTGGTGAAGACTATGCTTACAATCATTTAGCGATAACAGATGCTAATACTCAAAACCAACGCTATTTAGTTATGGTAGTAAAAGGTACTGGCTTTGCTGATTTTAGATTTGAAGCCTATGATGGTGAGGGAAATAGCCCGGTTAAATATATCACTGATTTAGTTGGTATAGATGGTTATAAATACAAACTTGAAGATTTGAGTGACACTGAATATCGTTATCTAATCATCGATATGGAAGCTACTGGTATTAAGTTCCATCCTACAGGAATTCACTTACATCTTAATAATGCTAAGATTTATTTTGAATCAATCTTCTTTGCGGATACTTTATCAGAAAAAGAAGTAGATCCCATACCTCTAGCAAGAGATACACTTGAAACTCCAATGGAAATTGATGCTTCCGCAAGTGAATATGAATATAATTATATTGGCTTGGATAACGCAGCTTATGCTGATTATTTAATTCTTACCGTAAGTGGTAATATCGCTTCATTGCGTTTCCAATTTTTAAATCATGATGAATCAATTACTAGCGATTTCTATTACCTAAATAACTTCATCGGTTTGAATGGCGCACCATTATTATATGAACTTTCATCAACAGAAGAACAAGTATTAATTATTGATTTAAAAGCTTCTGGAATTACTCAAAATATTAACGCAATGCATGTTCATTATGGTGATGCAACTACAGAAGATATTATGACTATTCATTCAATTACTTTAAATGACGATTTACTTAATCAAGTAGAAATAGACACTAATCCATTAGAAGCTTATGAACCTACTGAAGCATTAGTAATCGACGCTACTGGAGCTGGATATGTATATACCTACATTGGTATGGACAATCCTGTGACTGCTGATTATATGGAAATAATTGTTAGCGGTAATGTTGAATCATTTAGATTTGCTTTTATCAATAATGATGAATCAGTAGTATCTGGAGTGTACTTCTTAAGTGATCTTTTAGGGGTAGACGGAAATCCGTTGCTATTTAGAAAATTTACTGAAGATGAACAAGTATTGTTAATTGATTTAAAAGCTTCAGGAATTACGCAAAACATTCAAGCTTTCCACGTTCATTACGGTGATGATCAAAGCGCCGATGACATTGTAAATGTTCATTCAATTAAATTCTATGATCGCGTTTATAATGAAATTGATTTAAGTAGTGAAACCGAAGTTTTCGCTCCGGTTACACCAGTTGAAATTGATGCAACAGCAGCTGGCTATGTTTATAGTTATATTGGTTTAGATACTGCTCTTACTAGCGAAAGATATTTAGCGATAACTGTTCAAGGAAATATTTCATCACTTAGAATTCAAGGTATTAGTGTAGATGAAGTATTTACTTCTGAAACTATCTTTCTAAATAATTTGATTGGTATTGATGGGAATCCAATTCAATATATTGGTGATACTTCCACACCACAAACCATAATAATTGACCTTTATGAGAGTGGTTTAGGATTTGATCTAGCAGCTATGCATGTTCATTACGGAGATGACGATCCAACTGCAGATGATATTTTATCAGTAATCAGTATTAAAGCTTATATGCAAACTAATTACTTAGAAGCAATTGATCTTGCGATTGGCGAATAAGTAAAAAAAACTAATAAATCTCCCGTTTCAAAACTTCTATAATTTGAAACGGGAGTTTTTTCTTTTACCTTAATTGTATTGCTAAGGCAATTAAGTTATAATATTGACGAGATTAAAGGTGGGCAGACATAATGATAAAAATGATAGTTATCGATGATGAATATTTGGTAAGAAGAGGCATCAAAGAGACAATTGATTGGCAAAAATATAATATTGAAATTATCGGTGAAGCCGATAATGGCAAAAAGGGTTTAAAGTTAATCAAAGAACTTAATCCCGATATCGTAATTTCAGATATTAAGATGCCGGTTATGGATGGAGTTGAACTTGTAAAAAACATTCAAAAAGAAAGATTAGATGTTGGGATAATCATTCTTAGTGGTTATAAGGATTTTGACTTCGCCAAAAAAGCATTAGAGGGCGGAGCTTTTGAGTATTTGTTAAAACCAATTGAGAATCAAGAGTTAATAACTTCAGTTTTAAGGGCTATAGATAATACAGAAAAACAGAGGACTTTAAATTCTAAAGCTAATATCTTTGATGAACAGAAGAGTTTGATCGAAAATTCACTTGTCATGGACCTTTTGACAAATAATTATCAAGACTATCAACGAATATCAGAGAAATTGAATCAGTTAAACTCACCGATACCAAAGTCCGGGTTTTTAGTAGTGATAAATATTGATGATAGTGAGTTTGAAGATATAACCGATAATTTAATTAGTTTCACCAATGAGTATTTACGCGGGCTTTACCAACTTAATAATAGTTATTATCTAAATCACTTTAATCAAGATATTGTTATTATGATTGATACTGACAAGGAAAGTTTAAAAGAATATTTTGCTTCAGTAATCGACCGCTTTGAAGAAACTGAAAATCAAAGTCTTTCGATTGGAATATCTAATCATTATCAAGATAATTATAATTTACACGATCGGTTTGAAGAAGCAAAAAAAGCGCTTGAAAGTAAGCTTTATATTGGTTTTTCTCATCTATTGTTTTTTGAAGACAAAACCATTGATTTAAAACCAATTGTAAGAGATGTTATGGATTATATTGCTAAAAATTACGCTAATAATATTTCCGTTAAATCAGCAGCTGAAGCACTTTTCGTTAGCGAGTCATATCTTTTACATCAATTCAAAGAACACAGCAATAAAACCTTCAATGACTGTTTATCAAAACACCGGGTTTTAATGGCTAAGAAAAAGTTGTTAGACCATGATAAACGGATTTATGAAGTAGCTAGTGAAGTGGGGTATCAAGACGTGAAGTATTTTTCACAAATATTTAAAAAACGCGTTGGAATGACACCTTCAGAGTTTAGGAAAAGCAAAGGAATTAAAGAATGAAAAGAAGTCTTGGCTTAAGAGAAAAAATTTTATTTGCTTTAGTAGGAATATTGCTAGTTTCTACACTTTTAATGCTGTTTGTAATCAGGGGAATATCAAGAAATAAGATTGAAAATGAAAGCCGAGAAGACATAATTGAAAGACAGGTTCAGTTTGATCAAGCGTTTTTAAATATCATTAATAGAATTACTTACACAAACCTTTATTTGTTTGATAATTCTCAAGATTTGTATGATGTTTTAGAATCTGATCAAGCGGTTGAAACCAAACAAAGTTTTATCGACAATTTAATTGTTCAAGCAGCTTTAGACGACGAAACCTTTGGTGAGATTGGAGTGTATTATAATTACGATATATTTTCAAAAGCTTTAATCGATCAAAGAATTGATAAGCCTAGCATTGTTAAATTAGAGAGCATTCTTAGCCTGAACGAAGGCCTTTATTTTGTGGAAACGGTCGATGATATCTCTGGGAATACCTACTTTATTTTTGCCAGACATATAGCAACAATGTATCCGTCAAGAGAAATATTTGGATTGGGATTATTTTATTTAGAAGAGACTCTCGTAAAAGATGCGCTTACGCTTCTAACAAGTGAATTATCGGCAGATGAAGCTTATTCTTTTGTATATTTAAATGAAGTAAATAATCCGGATAGGATTATATACTCATTGATGAACAATACTTATTTTGATAATCAGATTTATGAGGATTTTAATGACAGTAATTTGATTATTTCCGAAGTTAATGATCAAAGAATTATCATGATTAAAAGCGAACTAACAAAAACAAATCAAGCCTATAGTAATTTAGATTTTTCTTTGGTTACGGTGTTAGACTATAACGTACTTTTCGCTGACTTTTTACAACTTAATCAATATATCTTACTTGTTGGTTTGTTAAGTGTTGTTTTCTTATTGTTTATTGCAACAAGAACTTCTGAGATTATCACTAAACCAGTAAAAAAATTAATTGATGATTTAAGAAGTTTTCAAAAAGGCAAGAAAAAAGAAGGGCTTTCGACCCTTAATGAGAAAGATGAAATCTATGAGTTAGAAGTTACTTACAATCAAATGATTGAGGAAATCATCCGCCTTATCGATGAGAATAATACAGAGATGGAAAACAAAAGAAAACTTGAGTTATATGCTTTACAAATGCAAATTAACCCGCATTTCCTTTACAACACTTTAGATACCATCGCTTGGTTAGCTAAACTTAAAAATGAAAAAGATATCGAAAATTTAGTTCTATCTTTGGCTAAATTCTTTCGTTTAAGCTTGCATAAAGGTGATAAGTTCATCAAGATAAAAGAAGAAGTTGATTTAGTAAAATCATTCTTGGAAATTGAAAAGATACGTTTCCCAGAACTCTTTGATGTTGAATATGAAATAGCAGATGAAGTTAAAGAAATTGAAACTCTTAAACTCATCTTTCAACCGATTGTTGAAAATGCAATTAAACATGGGTTCTCTGATATCGATTATCGCGGTAAGATTACTATTCGCGCAGAATTAAAAGAAAATGATATCTTCTTTGAGATTGAAGATAACGGAAAAGGTTTTGATGCGGATGAAGACTTATTTGCGGATGATAAGTTATTAACTGGTTTAGGCGGCTATGGTTTAAAAAATGTCGATGAAAGAATTAAACTAGAATATGGAAGAGATTACGGGGTAAGTGTATTAAGCGTTGTTGGTACAGGTACGAAAGTACAGATTAGAATTAAAAGGACTCATAACTAATAAAAATTAGCAGAGTCCTTACTTTATTTGACTTGGTGCTTGAATCATTTTTTGTTTTAAATCATTAAAACGTAAAGCAATTCTTTTAGCGATTAAGTTACCAGCGAAATAAGCTATAAGCAATCCGATGATATTAATGATTAAGATAACGAAGATAAGTTCAAAAATATGCCTTAAAAGATTATTTGTTGATACTCGAGTAATAAATGTTAGTGAATCATTATAGAGATTTTCTTGAATCGTATAGTTATTCAAACCGGAAAAACCGGTGTTTTCTGAAATGTTGTCAGTTGATGGGTCACTAAAATAAAGTCTTTGATTATTGACCAATAAGTACTGATCTTTTATTAAAATTGAATCAGAATTTTGGTAGGTAAAATAACTAGCTAATAAGTATAGCGGCCTTATATTAACCATCAAATAACCTAAAAACTGATCGTTTTGATAAATTTTATGAATAAATGAGAAATGAGTTATGAGAGTATCTTGATGTTGAATAAAGAAGAAAGTTGTTTCGCCGTTATTTTTAAATTCTTCTAACTGTTCGTTCTCAAGAATTTCACTAATTGGAATTATTGAAGAAACGGAAATACTATCAGTTTTATAGACGTAATCTTGATTTGAATAAAGGACAATCCCAGAGATTTCATCTTGGTATTGACTTCGTAAAAAGTTGAGTTTAGGATTAATCGTAATAGCGTATTTATCAGATTCTAAGCCATTAGTAATTGTTTCAGTTTGCGCTAGCCTAAAGGAATCATTGCGAATATTATCGAGTTTAATTTGACTATAGCTAGTAGCTAATTTCACACTTTGGTCAGCGCTATCGGCGAAAGAATTGACATAATTACGTGAAATTAGAAAAACCGTGATGCTAGAGATGATAATTAAGAAAAACAAAGTCGCTGTGAAGATGTTCTTACTGATTTTTTTCTTAAGTTTTTCTTCCATGAAATCTTACTCACCTCTTTTCTTATCAATCTAATTATACCGATTTTTCTTAAGCTTCGCAATGAGTTAAGAAAAAGTGCAGTATTATCAACCATTTTGCAGTTTTATAACGTTTATGTAAAAACGATTATTAGATATAATAATAATGTAATGTAAAAGTACATATGAGGAGGTTAAACATGAAGAAGTTAGTTTCTTTTGTTTTTATTGGTATATTTATATTCTTACTAACAACTTGTAATGGTAATGAAGGGGGAAAAACTGAAGTCACAATTGGTTTTTGGCCTGAATCAAACTTAACAAGTGATGTAGCGATGTATGAAGATTGGGAATCAATGTTTGAAACCGATTATCCGGAATATGATATTGTTGGTAGACCTTATACATACTCAACAGATGATTTTGCGGCACTAGCCAGCACTGGTAATTTACCAATCGTTTTTGAAACTTGGTTTACTGAACCAGAAAAATTAGTTTCTAAAGGCTATGTTAGAGATATCACTGAGGAATTAGTCGCATTGGGTTGGTTAGAAAAAATGGATCCAGAAATGCGAGCACAGTTAACCTTCGAGGACTTGATTTATGGAATTCCAAGAGATGGTTATGGTTTAGGCTTGTTTTTAAATTTAGAAATCTTTGAAATGGCGGGATTAATGGAAGATATTGATAATGATGGAATTATTGATATTTATGATGCTTCAGGTAACCCACTTTATCCAACGACTATGGAAGAATTATATAATACTGCTAGCTTGATTACTGAGACAATGTATCAATATTATGAAGAAGAAGTAGCAGGTTTAGTAATCCTTTCAGCGAATAAAAACGGTGGTTGGCAATTTTCTAACCTGGCTTGGAACTTCGGTGAGTCATTACAAGTTTATGATGAAACAAATAAAACTTGGAAAGCCAATTTAAATAGTGAAGCTGCAGTTAAAGCAATGCAATGGATTTACGATTTAAAATGGGTAGAAGGAGCTTTACCACAAACACCTTCACTTACTTATTCTGATTGGTATTTTTACATTGGTAACAATATGGCTGCTATGGCTTTTGTTGGAAGTGATGCAATAAATTTACCGGTTACAAACTATGGTATGAGTAAAGATAATATCGCATTTGTTCCAATTCCAGAAGGTTTTGATTCTAGCGAAAATGCGCATCAATATACGCTTTTTGGCGGAACTCCATATATGTTTTCAGCAAGAGCTACAGATGAACAAGTTGAAGGTGCGCTATTATTTATGGAATATATTGGTAGATCACCATTAACTACTGATATTGCAAAACAAAGCGCCGAAAGAGGCATGGTAGTCGCACAAAACAAAGGGATGACAATTGTCCCGACAATTAAAGCATGGAATAGTTCTGAATATTTAGCAATGATGGAAACTATTGAAGTTAAATACGTCAATATCCATATGCCGAATTTTGAAGCTTTCTATGATGGCTTGACAACTACTAAACGATCTGAAGAACCTTATTATACTCAAGAGATGTATGAAATTTTAGATTCAGTTATTCAACAGGTATTAACTGATGAAAATGCAAATATTGAAGCTTTATTATATGCAGCAAACAGTAATTTTGAAATGACTTATATGTCACAGGTGAATGCTGAATAGAGGTGAAACAAAGGTGCAAAATCTCCTTATGAAAACAAGTAGATTTTTTAAGAAAAATATGGGCGGCTATCTTTTAATGCTGCCCTCTTTATTATTGTTCACCTTTTTCATTTGGTTACCTTTATTAAAAAATGTTCAACTATCATTCTTAGATATCACCAACTATACAATGGAAGGAACCTTTAAAGGTTTTGCGAATTATCAAGCAATCTTTGAGAATCCGTTGTTTGTAAGATCCTTATTTAATACTTTACAATATATTTTCTGGTCACTTTTAATCGGATTTTTGATACCGATTATTTTAGCGGTTTTATTAAGTGAAATGGTTCATTTTAAAGGCTTTTTTAGAACCGGATTGAATATTCCTAATTTTATTCCTGGGATAGCAGCTACTGCTATTTGGGTATATTTCTTTAGGTCTGAACAAAACGGAGTATTGAATTCAATCCTTAATAATCTAGGGATTTCTCAAGTGAATTGGCTATATTCACCAAACTGGTCAGCTATCCCGCTGATTGTTTTAACGATGACTTGGAAATCAGCTGGAGCGACGATGTTAATATATTTAGCTGCTCTACAAACAATTGATGAGTCATATTATGAAGCCGCAAGGATTGAGGGCGCTTCAGCTTGGCAAAGAATTAAATTGGTAACTTTTCCAACTATTTTTTCCAATATGAAAACTCTCTTAATTCTTCAAGTGATTGCGGTATTCCAAGTTTTCTATGAACCATTGATGCTAACAAAACAAAACCCATATTCCTACTCTTTGTTGCAAATCCTTTATAAGACAGGAATTCAAGATATGGAAATATCTAAGGGTGCAGCTATGGGTGTAGTTGTTTCTTTGTTCTTGTTCACCTTAACTTTTGTTTATTTAAAACTCACCAATAAAAAAGAAAGACAGGTGAGAAATAAATGAAAAGATTAAAGTCTAAACGCGGAGGAATATTTAATTTCACCGATTATAAATTTGATTGGATGAAGGTTTTTTACTTTGTAATCTTTATATTCTTATTTATAACCGTTATTATTAGTATTTTCCCGCCACTTTGGTTGTTGCTATCGAGTTTTAAAGATACTAGCGAAGTTCTTACAAGTAACTTTAAGCTCTTTCCACAGTCGATTGAATTAAGACGAATAATTGATGTTTGGAATCAATTTGATTTCGGTCGGTTCTATCTAAACTCATTTTTACTAGTCGCTGGAGCTTTGGTTTCTTCGATTCTTTTTAACGGGCTTTTAGCATATGCAGTAGCGGTGATAAAACCCAAAGGATATAAAGTTATTGATCTTTTGGTAATGTCGACTTTAATGATTCCGGCAATTATAAATATTAGTCCTCTATATATGAACATAGTTAATCTTTTTAACTCATTAAGCAATCTATTTGGAAC